>DLMG01000314.1:6405-7925 GCA_002479245.1 Verrucomicrobia subdivision 3 bacterium UBA7542
CAGCCGACGTCAGTCGGCTCAAATTTTTTGATCAGAGCGGACTGACGTCCGCTGCTACGGTTTTAATTTCCAAAAATTGCATCAGGCTGTCGCCATGTTTGAGCAATTTCACTTCACACCAGGGCGCAACGATATCCAGCGTATCGCGTTTCGTGTGACCGAGAACAAATCGTCCGCCGGGCGCGAGCAGCTTCGGCAAATGGGGGTCGTCGAGGAGTTGCTGGGCAAATGAAGTTGAACGGCGGCCGATGTTTTTTTCGCCGTAAGGCGGGTCGGCCAGAATCAAATCGAATTGCCGTCCGCTTTCCGCGAATTGCGCCAGCACGGTGAACACGTCCTGCACGCGCACTTCCAGCGCAGGATCAAGACCCGCGGTGCGGGCATTGGCGCGGATGAATTCCGCGTGTTTGTGCGATTTCTCGATGCACATCGCCGACGCTGCGCCGCGGCTCAGGCAATCGAGGCTCAATGCGCCCGTGCCGGCAAAAAGTTCCAGCACGCGCGCGCCGGCAACCCGCGCGCCAAGACTGTTGAAAACCGCCTGCTTGACGAGGTCGGGCGTGGGACGCACGGCCAGACCTTTCGGCGTTTTCAAAATCCGCCGTGCCGCGTTGCCGCCGGTGATGCGCATGGCGGAATTCTAACCACGAAATACACGAACCACACGAAAACAAATTTTAACCGCGCAATTCACGTGCGTCGTGGTCTGAATCCATCACATACGATTTCTTAACGATATTCGGATCGAAGCCAAACGCACCCCTCGCCCCGTCCCTCTCCCCGCACAGCGGGGAGAGGGTGTCCGCCAGGACGGGTGAGGGGTTCCATAAAGTCGTTGCCCGTGCCGATGGCTCGGCAAAGCGGCATTATTTAAAAATCTCGGCGAGAAACTGCTTCATGGCTTCCCACGAGCGTTTGTCCGCCTTTTCGTTGTAAGCCGCGCCCTTGGAATTGTCATTGCCCGCCATGGGTTGGGTAAAGGCATGGACCGCGCCGCCGTATTTGATGAGCTGCCAATCCACTTTTGCATCGCGCATCTCACTCTCGAATGCGGCCAGGTCTTGCGGCTTCTCAAACGGATCATCCGCGCCATGACAAACCAGCACCTTGCCTTTGATGTTTTTGCCGTCCGCTGGCGCCGGCGAATCCAATCCGCCGTGGAAACTCACCACGCCCGCAACGTCCGCGCCGCTGCGCGCCAGTTCAATCACCGTCGTGCCGCCAAAACAATAGCCAATGGCCGCGACGCGTTTCGGATCAACGAGCGGCTGCTGGCGCAGTGCATCCAGGCCGGCGTTGACCCGGGCGCGCAACAGTTGCCGGTCGTTTTTGTATTTGCCCGCCTGGGCGCCGGCTTCCTGCGTGTTTTGCGGACGGACGCCCTTGCCGTAGATGTCGGCGCAAAACGCGACGTAACCGAGCTGCGCGAGCATCTCCGCGCGTTTCTTTTCGTAATCCGTCAACCCCAGCCACTGATGCACGATCAGGATGCCGGGACGTTTGCCCTGGATGGCGTCGTC
>DLMG01000191.1:0-8555 GCA_002479245.1 Verrucomicrobia subdivision 3 bacterium UBA7542
GCCCAAGTTGTAGTGGGCCGGGGCATAGCCAGGGTTAAGTCGCAACGCCTCCCCAAAGTGCTCTGCTGCCTCCTGTGGCTGACCTGCCTCGCTCAAGGCGGTGCCCAGATTACTCTGGGCGATGGGATTATCTTTTGTTACTGCCAAGGTGTGCTCAAATAGTGTTTCGCTATCCCGCCAGAAGCGGAGTTGCCGTGCGGTGGCGAACAAACATCCGGCGAGAACAACGCCCGCGACCGAAGCCATCACCATCGGTTCAAGCCGCAGTTTTTTAGCCAGGTCACCGAGGCCAAATACCACTCCGATGAACACCCCGATGAGCGGCAGGTAAGTGAAACGATCGGCCATTGCCTGAGAGCCCACCTGCACCAAACCCACCACCGGCACCAGCATCCCCAAATACCAAAGCCAGCCCGTCAGCAAATACGGCCGTTGCCGGCGTGCCCGCCAAATCACCCACGAAATCATCGCCAACACAATGATGGCCCCTGCGACTTGCACCCACGGATTTTCTTTGGGCAGCGAATAAATGGGCAGCGGATAAATGACCGCCAAATTCACCGGATAAACGCTGTTAAAGAGGTACTTCACATACGCCACCGCCGCATTTGCGATGCGGGAAGACAGCGGATACCCCCCCAGTGAGACGACCGCCTCGCCGCGTTTTTGTGCGACAAACGTCACCACACAAGATGCTGCCGCCAGGGCAAAGAACGGCCACTTTTCCAAAATGGTTGAGAGTTGAGCCCCGAAGGCATTCGGGGTGCAGTTGAGAGTTGAAAGTTTCCCGACCGACTTTTTGTCGCCGGTCACCTGCCACCCGTCACCGGTCACCCTCCTGAGCGGCCAATAATCCAGCAACAGAAATACAAACGGCAGCGTCACCAGCATCGGTTTGGCCATCAAACCCAATGCAAAAAACAACAATGCCAGACTGTAATAACGTGACGCGGGACACGTGACACGTGACCGGATGGAGTTCGTCCGTGTCACTTGCCACATGCCACTGGTCACCCCTTGCGCGTAGCACACGTAGGCCATCAGTGTCAGCAAACCGAAGAACGCAGAAAGCACGTCTTTCCGTTCCGCCACCCAGGCCACCGATTCCACATGCAGCGGATGCCAGGCAAACAGGGCGGCGATGAACGCGCTTTGCCAGAGCGCGCTGGTCAGGCGCAACAAAAGCAGAAAGAGAAGAACGGCGTTGGTCGCATGAAAAAGAACGTTGACGAGATGATGCCCGCCGGCATTCAAACCAAACAACTGGCAATCAACCATGTGCGACAACCAGGTGAGCGGATGCCAGTTGGACGCATGCCAGGTGGTGAAGGCCCACTGGAATCCTGACCATGTCAGCCCGGCCTGGACCATCGGGTTCTCCGTCACGTAATCGGGATCGTCAAAATTTACGAATGCATAATGCCGCACCGGCAGATAAACCAGCAGCGTGACCAACGCGAGCAGCACACACACGATACGCGGGCGGGACATGGGTTCAATTCTACCGTAATGGACCAAGGTATCAAGGATGCTGAAGAAACGGTGGTGACGCAATTTGCCATTTCGGTGGGGCGAGCGTCCTCGCGAGCCGGCCTCGGCGCGGCGAAGCGAAGCGGAGCCGGCTCGTCAGCAGCCTCGCCCCACCAAAATGAGTCACTACCGAGGAAACATTGAACCGGTGGAATGCGTGATGTTGTAAGTCGCAGGGTGCGGTGCGCTCAAACAAAATACGCTCTCCTATTGACTTGCCGGCGGGTCTTGTTCCAAACGACTTTTTGCCCAACTGGTTAACGACAAAAAAAAGACCGCTGCGTTTCGGCAGCGGTCTTGGATTTGAAGCTAAACTCTTTATGCCTTTTGACGGCGGCGAATCAATATCGCCAAAACTCCCAACCCCATCAAAGTCATTGAAGCAGGTTCGGGAACTGCAAGAGTTACCGCTGTGTCAAAATCGCGAATACTGGTTTTGCCTTCAAAATTCTGCATGCCAGCCACGCCATCCGCGTTAAGGCCCTCGCCCGTATTGTAAGCGGCAACAGGGACGCCACCGCGAACCCACCAAGTGCCGTCAGCGTTGGCTGTCGGATCAAGTGAAAGTATATAAACATTGCCAGCAATCAACGACACACCTGCATCCAGATTTTGAAAAGTCAATGTCTGAAGAGTCTGCCCTGATGCTCCGTTGTAGGTAAATTGGTCGCCTGCTTGCAGCAAATTGAGACCACCTGTGCCGGTACTCCCCGAAAAACTCCCGGTTGTACCGCCCAAATTATTATATTGCGTTATCGTGGCAGCGCCTCCGACTGTGGCAGAAGGCCAACTTGCCGGGGCGGCGCCCATATTATAAAGCTCAACGTTAAAAGTCGCTGCAGCTCCCGCCAGAACCAGTTGGACGTTTTGCAATGTGCCCGATGTGGTCACGACAAAAGCCTGACCCAGCGCACCAAAAGTATCGGTGCCATTGGCATTGCCGCCCCAATTATCGTTGTCCTGTGAAGTGCCGCCACTGTCAGTGGTTGGGGCTAATCCTGTCTGATAAACCGGTGCGCCGAGCCAACTTGATGTTGACGACGTGCTTCCGACTATGTTTTGAGCTTGAACTGACGTGGCCAATGCCAGTGCCGTTAATATTGCTAGGGTTTTAATATGAGTTTTCATACGACTTTTCTGTTACAAACTGCTGTTTTTAGGTTAACCGTTGCTACGAGACTATCATCATTGTCTGTTTTATGGAATGGATAAAACTATGATATCCTGGAGGATTCTCCGGTTGAAAATGAGTGTTCCTCCTTGTGAACACTGGCGAATTTGGCGGCTGGCTGGTTCATGGGCCGAGCTGGATGCGATAAAATCTGACAGGGTTGGCGTTGAAGTTGGTGTCCACCAGCGTGACCGGCGTCACCGGCGAATTGCTCGTGAACAGGACCTGCCAGCTCATCAGATTGGTCGAGGCCCATAACGTGTAATCCGGCCCCACCGCGCCCGTCGCCACCAGATTCACCTGGCCGCCCGCCACGTTGATTGAACTCACCGTCGGCTGCGCCAACGGATTGACGATGACATTGAAATTGTTCGTCGCACTCAAGCTCGCGCTGTCCACCACTTGCACCGTAATCGGGTTGGTCGTGTTGGCCTGGCTCACCAGCGGTCGCCAGGTGAAGACGGCATTGGTGTTGTTGAGCGGCGTGAGGGTGGCGTTGGTGGGGGCGCTGAGCAGGCTGAACGTCAGCGTTTGGGGCGGCGGGTTCGTGTCGGTCGCCGCATTGGTGATGACCAGGGTGACTCCCGCGTTGATCGTCTGGTTCGCAATCGGCGCCAGTGTCGGCGGTGTGTTGGGTGCAGTGGCCGTGGCCTGTCCCACGAAAGTCACCACGCTCAAGGGCGGCAGTGTGTAGGTGAAGGATGAATTGGTGAGGTTGACCGGCGACTGGACGGCCAGTGACATTGTGCCGGACGTGATCCACGGTGTCACGGAAGTGGCATTGAAATTTGTCAGGCCAAAGGTCTGAATGACCGAAATGTTGACGTTGGTATTGACGGCGACGATGGCAAAATTGGGCGAGTTGGTGTCCTTGTAGGCGCTGATGGAAGTGTTGGTGTTGTTGATCACGCCAATGCGATAAAAGTTCGGGCGCACAAACCGGCTCCATTGGGACAGCACAAACCCGCGGATTTGGGGAACACCGTTTGAATCCACGAGGCCGTTGGCACTACCAAAGGCTTTCCACCAGATATAGGCGCTCATGTTGCCGGTCGTCAGGCACTGGTGGACTTGATCGGCGGTGGCGATGGCGGTAGTGATGGTCTGGTCGTTCAAAAGAAACTCCGTCATCCAGGTCGGCTTGCCCTTGTTGTGGGCGTTGGTGTAATCCTGAATGTTTGTGACGCCGTAAAGATGCCCGCCGACCAGACTAACATTGGTGACCGCAACCGGATCATTGAGCGTCGGGTCCGAATAGCTGAAGTTGTAGTCCAGTGATTCGGGCATCATGACCGGAGTGCTGCCGAATGAGCCCGCATTTGTGAGAAAGAAATTTTCAAATTGCGTGCCGCTCCAAACACACGACTCGTAGGTGGCCGGCCAGTCCGGCTCGTTCTGGACGGAAATGGCCCGGAGCGGGGTGCCGTTTGAGGCCATGTAGCCGGCAAAATTATTCAGGTAACTTGCATAGTTGGCATATTGCGACGGCAACAACGAGCCGTTTGTCAACACACCGTTGCTCTTCATGGAAGCCGGCGGCGTCCACGGCGTCGCCAGCACGCCAGCACCCAGGGCGACGGCTTTTTGCGCGTCGGCAAGCGCCGCCACCCAGTTGGTGGTCGGATCAATGCGGACGCGCAGAAGCGTCAGTGCCAGTTGATTCGCGTTCGTGCCAAAGGCAGTGTTCATGAAAGTGGCGCTGACGGGATCGGATACGTCGGTCAGAAACACCACGCCGCCGCCGAAGCCGTCAATCCGCTGATGCACATCGTTCCAGTTCACCGAGCACTGCCCGAACGCCGGCGGCGGCGGCGGAAGATTTGTCAACTGCACCGACAGGTCATCAATGTAATAGGCGCCGGTGGCGCTGTTCGGAAGTTCCGCATACAACGTCAACGAGCCAAGCGTGCCGGAAACATTCAATGTATATTGCCCGGCAATCTGCGTCCAGCCACTGGCAGTGGCCGTGTTAGTCGCCGCCTGTAGATAAGTTGTTCCGCTGCCGTCCGTTTTTTGAAAAGTCAGGTAAACCGTCTGGCTCGCACCGCTCACCAGACGCACCCAGGCCGACACATTATAGGTTTGGCCAGACTGAAGCACGCCGGCAAACGACTGGGCGGCACCCATGTAGCCAGCCGTGCGGTTGGTCACCAGACAGGCGTAGCTGCCGGAATGAACCCGCACGGTTTCAACGGTCAGGGTCGGCGAACCAAACGCAAACCAGCCGGTCGTGGTGCCGGTTTCAAAGCCCGGATTCGTCGCCAGTTCTTGCGCTCCCGCAATCCCGGCCAGAAAAAACATCAGCCCTAAAAACAGGATGTTTTTCAAACCAAGCCGGCTTTGCCCGCCATGCCCGGATTGTAAGATCATGAATAAATTATTCTTCGTCAAAAAAAACCGGCAGACAGTTGGTTGTCCTGTCTGCCGGCTATGATTTTTAATTTATAGTCTGATGGATATTGTTCCCATCATCCTGCGATTACGGCCATGTAATCCGATAGGCCACGAACCCAGTGCTCGGTGCCGCGGTATCGGTATAGCTCGAGTTGTCGCCCCCGGACGCCAGCCCGGTCGCAATGGGTGTCCAATTCGGAGGCGAGAGGGTCGTCGCGCGCTGAATGCTGTAGGTGTTCGTCTGGAAGAGGGAACCCAGCGATTCCCAGTTAAGGGTCACATTGCCGTTCGACGCCCTGACAATGGACGTGATGTTGAACAGTCTGGGTATCGTGCCATTGTAACCGTTCCCGCTCAGATAGAAGTCATCCAGCAAGACCATGTTGTTGGTTGCAAAGAACGCGCCATTATCGCCATTCACGATGGATTCGGTGGAGATGCTCGCGAACACCTTGTTCAAATAGGGAATCATACTATCATTATTTTGGCCGTTATTGGCATAGTTCCGGTCTCCATAGAAGTTCGAGAACAGAAGTGTGCGGGTGGAAGCTCCCTGCGCTTGCAACCATAGTGAGAATACCGGTTCCCCCGTGGTATTGGTGACACCACCGCTGACCACGGCCATGGTGTTGTCGTTCGAAACATCCAGCCAGCAGAGATAATTCACATTCGTCTGCAAGCCGTTCGCATTACCGTTGACGGTATCACTAATATAATCATAGCTGTTCGTATAGCTAGAGGTTGGCCCGTCATAGGTGCGCGCTATCAAGTCGAACGGCGCCTGAAGATAGGCACCAGTGGAGTCCGAGCTAACAATACGGAAACCGGGGCCCGCCGTTCCCGTTCCACCACTGTTCGGGCCAAGCGGACCTGTGGAGAACCCGAAGTCAGTCAAACCTACTCCCAGATCCAGTCCGCTATTATACGTGCCGTTAACGTTGATAATAGGAGGCGGCTGCGTAAGTGAAAACCGGAAGAACAGCGTTGCAGCTTCACCTGGAGGCATGGTCAGATTGTTCAAATTCCCCCACGCTAGCGCGCCTGGTGAATCGTAGCCAATATTTGAAGCTACGTCAGCCACATAGCCGCTCTTGGGCGACAGCGCCTTGTTGCCGTTGACCGTCACAACATTAAACCGGTCAAGAGTTCCGTTATAGTAAGATCCCTCGGTCACCCAGCCATTCCCGCTGATACCCGCCGTGGTATTTCCAAACACACCATCAAACCGTTGGACCAAATTCCAAGCCGACGGCACGCCCTGGAAGGTCTGGACAGTAAGACTGGCCTGCTTGTTCGGGGAAACTCCATTGGTGGCAGTCAGGGTGAAGGAGTAGGTCCCGGCCGCACCCAGTGTCACATTCGTTGAGCCTTGATCTCCAAGGGCAGTCACATCGCCCACTCCGCTGATGACTATGCTGCCGGGGGTGGTGCTCGCGCCAGTGATATTCCAGCTCAAATTCACGATGTGTCCCTGGCCGACTTCACTAAAGCCAGCGGCAAAACTATTAATACCGAGGAGAGACGTGTTGAGTTTCAAGCCGTTCAGGCCGTTTGTCATGACGAATGCAATTTCAGCAGGGCTCAACGTCCGGTTCCAGAATCCAATGTCGCTAAACTGGCCCGCTACACCTCCGGCAATCGAGCCATTGCGGATATAACCGCCAAAGGCGGTTTTAGCACCCGCGATGTTAATGTCAGGCAACATCCAGCGCACATTACCAGCCGCCGAATTGGTTCCTGCTGGCAGATAATTGACTACTCCCTGCAGATTAGTTATATTGAGAGGATAGTTGGTGGTGTTGTAATATGTATTCGTCACATACAACGGAACTGCGACGGCGAGGACGCCCTCATTATCAGTATATGGCCCCGGGTTTTGATGGCCCGTATCATAGCCGCCATCCACATAAACGTGCAGGTCGCCATTGGTCTCAACCTCCGTTGTCAGCATATGCCAGGTGCCGTCACAAACATTACTGGAAGTATCATTTGCCCCCTGATTCCAATAATAGGCCATTGCCGGGGTCTGCCAAGTGCCGTCGGACATTTGATTTCCAGCTACTCCACTGGGAGTAGTTACGTTATAATTAAGCCGATAGAAATATGACGCAACGTTTGGATAAGTAGTATTTTGCTTGTCGCTGATTGAAAAGAAAGGACCGCTCTGGCCATCGTTGGCGCATTCCCCCATCAACCGCAGCTCGTTGCCGCTCTGGTTGTCGGTGTATTTGACCCAGAAGTTCATCGTGGCGCCGCGCTGGTTGATGAAGGGCAGAAAGTCGCCCGAGCAGTCAAACGGATTCTGTCCGGCCGTGGCATAATACGCGACCGTGGAACCGCCGGACTGGCTGAAGTAAAATGCCAGATTCGATGAATTAATGCCGGGATGGCTCGCGGCCACGATGTTGGCAGCGCTCATATTGACCAAGGTCAAATCGCGCCGGTTAATCAGGTCGGGTGTTGAATTGGCAATTACGCTGTTTAGCGGATAATAGTCAACGAGGCCATTGGTCACCTGTTGAAAGGTCACCTGTGCCTGGCTGGTGTTCACGATGAAAGCAGCTTGCGCCGCCAACATAGCTGTCAACAGGACAGCCAACGGTTTGGATCGAGTTGTAATTTTCATGGGTTTGGTTTTTTATTTGTTTAGATTTAACTGGGATTCGTCAAATGGAAAATCTGTCAAGCGTTGAATTTAATAAAACCAATAGTTAGGCGCTTTTGAATTTATATGACCCGGCACTATTTGTGACTTGTTGTGGTATTCCACATGGCCGTCAGCGTAGCCTGCGTTAACGCCGTTAAGCGCGCCTCCATAAACATGGGCCGTGTGCAGGTCAATGTCGCTGATGTCAGAGCCAACCACAGGTGAAGTTAGGCCACCCCCATTACCCGACGCGCACTTGTCACTGATGAATGGAACAGTGGCGACTGCCTTGCTGGTGAGTTTATCAGGCCACCCGTAAGCGGTTGAAGGTGAACCCCTAAGACAGGCTGGAACTGCTGAAGAGGGTTTTGTGCTGTAATCCGTTGGCAATTCCACGGTTCCTTCATCCGGCCATCGCGGCACCCACCAGTCATGATTCAAAGTGAGTTCGCCCGGGTAATTGGCACTAAAAAATGCAGCCAATTCATCGATGTTTGCAATCGGGGTTCCATATTTGAGTTGCTTTTCGCACCAAGTATCCGCGGCGTCCATTTCCGAAGGGCGAGTCGGGCAGAACCACATCGGCACGGTCAGCCCATAAGTAATCAGGTTGGTGCACATGCCCGTCCCCACGTCCCAACCGAAGCTGCCACCACCGTTTGGATCGAATCGTGGGAGCCGGCCTAGCGGATCGTCTCCAGCATACATGTTGACCACGAGGGTCCACTGCCTGTAATCGGAAGTGCAGGAGATCACCTTGGCCTTGAATTTCGCCTGTGCCAGCGCCGGCAACAGCAGCGCCGCCAGAATGGC
>DLMG01000191.1:8639-28206 GCA_002479245.1 Verrucomicrobia subdivision 3 bacterium UBA7542
ATGACCACCAGCAATTCAATCAGCGTAAACGCTGATTTTCCCTGCCGCCGCGCATTCGGGCTTGAGGTTTGGAATAACATGACTGATTTCAGGTCTATCATAACACAATTTCTCCTTTAAGGAATGGACGATCCTACTTTTTGGTTCCTGCCATTTCCCGGCAATGAAACGGGTGCCGCGCCGTTTCCGTTCGCGCCCTGTCCACTCTCCGCAGCAGCCCGGCTGCGGAGGACGGGCGACGGCTGTTTTTGCAAGGCCCGATACTCACTGGGCGCAACGTGGTTGACGGATTTGAAAATGCGGGAAAAGTAGAAGGGATCGTCGTAGCCGAGCTTGGCGGCGACTTCCTTGACGCTCAATATCGTCTCGTCCAACAAATGGCAGGCGTGTTGCATGCGCAGCCGGATGAAATAGTCAATGGGCGCGCAGCCAATCTGGCGTTTGAAGAGCGCAAAAAAATGAGATGGGGAAATATTTGCCTGGGCGGCGAGCGTGGCCACCTGCAACGGCTCGTCCAGATGCCGCAACATGTGGGAAATGCTTTGCTCAATCTTCCGAACCACTTCCGATTCGCAAGACTCCACCCGACAACCGGGAGTGCTTTGAACCGTCGGTTTCGGGTTTTCGATTTGGGCGGTTTTCATTTGCACTTTTGCAACAACAAAATTAGTTCGCCGCACGAACAATATAGACCATCACGGCCATTTCACAACAATTTTTGTTAATCGGTTTCATGCTATCACGGGTGCGCCGAAGTGTTTTTGGAGAACGAGCACAATGGCGCCCCGCAGCCGGGGTTGCGCTTCCGGGTCAGTGGGCAAAATCCGGGTGACGGCATGGGTGAAAGCCCGGCGTTTGACGACTTCAGCCACGACGGGACCGACCTTGTCCCAGGCCCGGGTTACTTCTCCCACCACCACCACCACATCGGGAGCCAGTCCGGTCACCAGCATGGCGATACCGGCCCCCAGATGATGGGCCATTTGATCCAAGGCCTTGCAGGCCCGGACATCATTCTGTTCCACCAACCGCAAAATATCACCAAACGACAACTTGGCCATGTCGCTCTTGGAGCCAACCTCGCCTTTGTGGACGGAAGCCAACTCCGTGTAATAGCGCACGGCGGCGGCATTGGACGCCAGCACCTCCCAGCATCCGCTGTTGCCACACCGGCATTGGGGACCGTCGGGCATCTGGGTCACATGGCCAAATTCCCCAGCCACCCCCGTTGAACCCCGCACCAACTGGCCGTTCAGTATAATCCCCGTACCGATCCCATCTGAAACAGTGACCGCAATCAGATTGTTCACACCTTTTGATAAGTGCCCAAACCAGAACTCCGAAAGCGCACAGGCGTTGGCGGCGTTTTCGAGTTCCACGGGAAGCCCGGTGGCGTCTTGAAGGCGGGACTTCAAGTCGTATTCCGGCCATCCCAAGTTGGGAGCGAAGACCAGGCGTTGTGATGGCAAATCCTTCCGGCCCGGCAGGCTGACGCCAATGCCCTCATACGAGTTTTGGGGATGCGCCCGCATCAAATCCTTGATCCGGCGGATTAACCGGGCGATGAATTCAGCCGGATCTTTTTCCGTGGGCATGGACTCCTGGGCCAAAAACTGGCTGCCCATGCTGGACACCGCCAGAGTGGTCGTAGCCGGTTGAATATCCACACCTATCACCCCGCATCGTTCGGTATTCAGGTGCAGAAAAGTCGGCTTGCGGCCCCGCGGCAAATTACCGACCGCCCCCACCTTCAACCAGCGTTCCGCAATCAACTGCTCGGTGATCGCCGACACAGTGCTGCGTTGCAATCCCGAGTAACGCATCAAATCAGCCCGGGACACGGGTTGATGTTTGCGCACCAGATTCAACATGATGCGGCTGTTGATGTCGCGGACCGTTCCATTGGTCGCCACCTGAAAATTGTTCAAATCAATTTTGCGCACAAAATGCCTTCAAGGCATCGCTCAACGGGATTAGTTTGTGTCGCAAACTTTATCTGTTCCCAGCCGGGTGTCAAGGATAAAGTTCGCAGTACGAACAAATTCATTTAACATCAACATATCAACATGATTATCAACATGATAAATTCAATGCAGAATAAAAGTGGTGAGGGCTTTTAAAATTGTATCTTCGCTTTTTGCGCCATCAAAATCCGATGCTTACGCCGCCGTCCACGGGCAACCCCGCGCCCGTGACAAAACGCGCGGCAGGCAAGCAAAGACATGTCGCAACCAGATTCATGTCTTCCGCCCGGTCGAAACAGTTCATCGGCGTACGGCCAGGAATTTTTTGGGGTGTTCCGGATCGCCGGCCAACACTTTAAGCATCGGACTCAATCCCGCCCGGCGCGATGGCGTTCACACGCATGCCGCGTGGTGAAACTTCAGTCGCGAGCGCACGCACCCTCCCGAGACAGGCGGATTTCGCCGCGGAGCAAGCCACGACGAGTGGGATCCCGAAGAGCGAAGCCATCGAAGCCGTGAACAAAATGTTGCCGTGTTCCTGAAGATGGGCGAAGGATTGTCACATTCACCATGGCTTGTGATTCGCGGTAATGCCAGGCCAATCATCCGTGCGGAAGGGGGCTGCCGGCAACCCGGCTCCGTTGTAAAGAGTCGCCGCCGGGCCCGCCTCCCACGCATAGCGGGCCGCCTGCGGATCCGGGGCCATCGGAGATGACACGACCACAGAATCCCCTTCCACTCTGGCATCAGCCCAATGCCATTGGCGGTCTTTGCCGGCAACGGCGAACTCTTCCAGTTTATCCCCTTTTACAACCAGCCCGCCATCGGTGTGGCGGAAATGAATTTTAAGCGCGCCCGGAAGATGTTCCACCGAAGTGAAAGTCGGCCCGGCATCAGAAATTTTTTTGCCGTATTCTCCTGCCAGCGCGCACAAGGCCAGCCGCTCTCCAACCACTTTTTTATCCTTCGGATGAATGTTATCGGGATCGCCGGTATCAATGGTGACAGCCAGGCCGGAATTTTTTACATTCCGGGCTGTCAAAGCCTGGGCTTCACGCAATTCGGCCCAGGCATCGTCTCCCGGCTGGTCGCGGTGATGCATGAACGCGGGCAGGCTGACGATATCAAACGGAAAATCACCCTGGCCAAAAAGTTTCCGCCAGTCGCCAATCATCGCCGGAAGCAACGTTCGATACTGATAAGCCCGCTCGGCGTTTGCCTCGCCCTGATACCAGATGGCGCCGGTTATGGCCAGCGGCGCCACCGGTTCAAGCATGCCTTCGTAAAGGATGGCCGGCATCGTGGGATAATTTTCGAACGTCAAGGGCAGCGGATGCGGCGGGCGGGCATCCACACTCAACGCGCCTTTCCATTCGCCGGCGAGCGGAATCACGGATTGGTTCCGCAGGACCAGCCGCAGTTCATCCGGTTTGGCCAGAAATCCGCCCTGCGGTTTCAGCTTGAAGACCCGCACGGCAAGGACATTCCGGCCGGGTTTCAGCACGCCATTTTTGATCACATACGCCCGGGGATTCTCCACCCAGGAACTGGCGCCGACCCACTGGCCATTGAGGTAGGCGGTATCCATTTTTTCAATCGAGCCAAGGCAAAGGGTTGCCTGGCCCGCGGGCAACGGATCCGGCAGGGTGAACACTTTGCGAAACCAGCAGATGCTGGGCACATCCGCCACGCCCAACTCCGAAAAGCCGCCGGGAATCTGGACCGTCTTCCAGCCGGCATCATCCAGCCCGGCCGCCGCCCAGGTGTTGCTTTGCGACCCCGCGTCATATTCGTCCAGCCAGTGCATGAGGAAACTGCCGTATTCCGGTCCGCCTTTGGCGTGCAATCTTTCGATTTCCGCCAGCGGCGCGTCAAAATCCTTCAGCCGGTGCAGCGTTTCCGGGCTCATCCAGCTTTCGGCCGGGGTGCCGCCCCAGCAATCCTCGATCAGGCCGATGGGCACATGAAGTTCATCCTGCAGTTTCCGTCCAAAAAAATAGGCAACCGCCGAAAAGCCTGCGCCTTCAGCGACGGTTTGCGGCGAACAAATCTTCCACGAGCCCTGCGGAACCGCCGCGGGAGAATACGAAACATGCTGCCGAACCATGAAGAGCCGGATTTCCGGATGACTTGCCAATTTGATTTCCTCGTCACCGTTTCGTGTCCGGCCCAGGCCAAGCTCCATGTTTGACTGGCCGCCACACAGCCAGACATCACCCACCAATACTTCGTGCAACACCACGCTTTGCTCCGGCCCGGTAATTTTAACCGTGTATGGACCTCCCGGCGCCGGGACCTTGACCTCCGCCTGCCAGCGGCCATCCGGTCCCGTCACCGCCGTCGCCGTCTGACCGGCAATTTCCACCCGAACCGCCTGGCCGGGCTTCGCCCATCCCCAAAACCGGTTTGCCTTTCCGCGTTGGAGAACCATGTTGTCGCCAAACATCGGGCTGACGAAAGGCAAAGAGGCATTGTTGGTCTCAGCCGCCGCAAGCGTCAATCGGTCGCCGGTAGCGGCAAGCAACGCCATGCAGGCAAAAATAAAAATGCAGGAATGTTTGGGTCGCATAAATCAATTGATGAATTATCGCATCAGATGACGCAACTTTTTAGGAGAATTGTCCATGCAAATCATAATATTGTCCATTCCGCGGCAAATGAGTATGCAGTTTAGTGAACGCGCTTTGGATGCAACGGAAGACAAAGCGAATGTATTTTATGAATCATTCTCAAACCATTAGAAGCCGGTTGATGGGAGGGCACCGGCCATGAAGGCCGGCAGCGGGTGGCTGATTATGTTTGCCGGTTGCTTTCTTTGCGCCGCGCCGCAACAACTTCTACCGGACCATCCCCAGGCGCAATCCGCCACGGGCGCCTTCGCCACCGGCCAATATCACAATCTGTTCGTCGAGGCTGGACATTCATCCGAAGAAGTGACGAATAAAATCAACGCCGCTTTTCAGCAGTTGTTCCATGGCGACCCGGCCACGCAGGCGGTGTATTATCCGGCAGGGACGAACGCGAACGGGCCGCTCGCCTATGTCACGGACATCAAACACAACGATGTGCGGACTGAAGGTTTGTCCTACGGCATGATGATCGCGGTGCAAATGAACCGGAAGGCCGAGTTCGACGCGATTTGGAACTGGTCCAAGACGTACCTGTATCATGACTCGCCCGCGCATCCGTCGTACGGTTTTTTTCGTGGCAGGCGCGGACGAACGGCACGGTCATGAGTGAATTCGTGGCGCCGGATGGCGAATCTTATTATGTCATGGCGCTTTACTTTGCCGCGCACCGCTGGGGCAACGGCACGGGAATTTACAATTACCAGGCCGAGGCCGGCCGGTTGTTGACCGACCTGCGGCATCGCGCGCAGATCAAAGGCCGGATTTTCTCGTCCTGGCGCGGGACCAACAACGTGACCACCGTGACCGCCGGGCCGCTGTTCGATGCCGGACATAAAATGGTCGTTTTCTCGCCGAGTTCCGAGCGGCCGCAATTCACCGACCCCTCCTATCATCTGCCGGCATTTTATGAATTGTGGGCGCGATGGGGCCCGGCGGCCGACCGGGATTTCTGGATGGAGGCCGCCGCCGCCAGCCGCGATTTCTTTTCGCGCACGGCCCATCCGGTCACGGGGCTGGCCCCGGACTATGCGAATTTTGACGGAACGGTGGTCAGCAACGGCTGGAACCGGGGCGCGGTCAATTTCCGGTTCGATGCGTTTCGCACGGCGGGGAACTGGTCGGTGGATTGGTCCTGGTGGGACAAGGATGCCCGGGAACGGGAACTGAGCGACCGGTTGCAGGCGTTTTTTGAATTAAAAGGGATGACGAATTACGGATGTCAGTTCACCCTCGACGGCCGGCAACTGGATGACCGGCATGCGCAGGGTTTGGTGGCGGTGAACGCGGTGGCCAGTCTGGCGGCAACGAATCCGCGTTCGAAGAAGTTCGTCGAGGCGTTATGGAACATGCCGGTTCCGGACGGCCTCGAGCGCTATTACGAAGGTTTGCTGTATATGATGGCCCTGCTGCATTGCAGCGGCGAGTTCTGCATCTGGTCTCCGCCCTGAGCATCGCTCCTGGCTCTTGCGTTCCGGCAGCAAACCAACCGACGCCGTCTTACGGCCAGGTGACGCGATAAAACGCCGTGCTCCCGCTGGCGGAATTGTCAACGTTGGTGGTGGTGTATGCCTTGGACGCAGCCGGTATGCCGGTCGCCACCGTCGTCCAACTGGCGTCACTTAACGAGTTCTTTTTTTGCAGCGTGAAAGTCGGCATCGTCAGCGACATCTCCGGCGGTGGCGAATTCCATACGAGCGTAATGGCCGACGGCCCGCTGGGATAAACTTTCTGGATTTGGAATGGATTCACCTTGGCGTAGCTGATGCCGTCATACCACGTGCGGCAGGTATTGCCGACGAGGATGTTCGTTCCGGTTTGGAACGGCCAGTCGTCCACGAGCACGGTGACGGTGAAGTTGTTCGAAACCACGACCCGTCCGACATAAGCTTGATAGAGATAATTATTGGCCGGGCTGGTGTTGGTCAACACGAGAGCGGTATCGTGCGTCCAAGGCTGGACCTGTTCGCATTTCTCCGACCGATATACCTGCAGGTTACCCGTGGTGAGGCCGGCTTGGATTCGCCAGTCCGCCGCCGGGTTTCCCCAGAAATTGACCCACAGATCGTAAGTGCCGGGGCCGGGCACCGTCACCTGCGTCATAAGGTTGGTCGCATTTTCGGCGGCAGAATCGGCCGAACTGATCACCGTGCCGCCGTTGCCGACACCCGTTTGTGAGTGCCATTGGTTGGCCGCAGCACTCAAGACCAGCGCCGTGCCATTGGTAAGGAACGTGTTGTTGGTGGTGGCATCCACGTAGTGCATCTGCCCGGCGACTTCCGAGCGATGCTCCACAATGCCCAAGACGGCCCCATCCACACTCTGCGCGGAGTTATAGGTTCCCCGGAACCAAAGCAAAGCAGAATCATTGTTGTCCCAAGCCGGCATGACCGGACGAAGATTGTCACGATACGAATTTTGCGTGATGGGCGTCCAGGTAAAACTCGCTCCGAGGTTGGTGGTGACCCCCTTCCAAATTTCGTGCGCGGTCGAGTATGCCAGATTGGTGTCCGTGACGCCGGGCTGGACGGCGCGGGGATCGAATTCGGTTGAGATGTAGATGGTATTCGGATCGTTCGGGTTCAGGCATCCCAAACCGACATAGTCACCCTCGGCGGCATACAACTTGTATCCAGCCTGGCACAAATACGTGGGTGTCCAGTTGTTGCCGTCAAAACGGCAAAAGAAGAAGGCGTGATTTGGATTGATGCTCTGGTCGCTGCTGGAAGTAGTCACATTATTGTTGATTCTGGCCGCAATGATGCACTCGATGGTGCCGTCGGGATACCGGCACAGGTCATCGTTCCAGCAACGGTAATTGGTCTGGCCGGGCGGCATGACCGTGCCGGTCTTGAAAACGGGCGTGAAATACTGCGGCTTGGGCATGGTCAGTTGGTCGTAAATATTGGTATCCATCACGGTGCCAAGTGAATTGAAACTCATGCCATTGCTGATATAACCGTGATACATGCTTACCGAGTAGTCGCGCGGATGGTATTCGGTGCAGATAAAATCAATGCGATCCACCCCGTTGCCCCAGTATTTGAAATATCCATTTACATAACCGACGTTATCGTTGGTGGTCAACTCCCCGCTCCAAGTCCAGGTGTTTCCAAAATCGGTTGAAATAATGCAATTCGGACTTCTGTTGTTTCCCCGGGAGTAGTCATAGGTCTTGCCCTCCGCCGACATATACCAGGGATTGGAATAGGTGGTATTAAAGTTGTCGCCACCGGGGACTATGTTGGCCCAGTTGTTGGTCCCTTCCACCGACCAGACGCCGGCAACCGGATCATACGTGCGGTAGAGTGTTAGCATGTCAGAGTTATGTCCGGTGTACATGGCCAGGTATTTGCCGTTTGGCCAGGCCAGCAGCCCGGGCGCGTTGTGATCATCACCGCCACCATCGGAGATAAAGTGGGTGTGGAGCAAGTAACGCGGTCCCATTGCGCCTGGCACATCCCAAATCGTCACGTTAATATTTCCGTCCCGAGGCAGCCCCCCCAGGCCCGCCGCGTTTTCAACGCAACCGACGACCAGTTTGTTGCCGTTGGTGTCAATTACCGCCCGCTCGTCCGAATACCAGGTCCAGATGCCATTGTCATCGAACTGGACAGCGTTGCCGTTGATCATGTCGCGCGTCTGGCCTTGCGCGGAATGCGGCATGACCAGCACCGCCGGCACCGCGAGCCAAACGGTCAAAGCGACAGGAAACAAATAAACTGGGAATGGTGTTTTCATGACCAAAAGAAAAAAACAACACGATTGAAATGAAAATGTGTTTGCAGATTATCTAACCACCATTAGCGGTGATGTCAAGTCCGGGTATTTCTCCCGGAACATAGCATCGTCCATTCCCTGATAACGTATATTGACGCCGCAACTTGAAACCCATTAGACATCGCCAAAAAAATTTGCCGGCTTTCGGCGGTTTGCTGGCACTTTCCATTTTTGCCGCGGTGACCGCCGATGCGGCCACCAACGCGCCGCCGGTTGCCCCTCCCAGTTTTGGCGGCGGAAACAATGCCGCCACGGAACAGGATCATCGGCACATGATGGATTTGCTGCACATCACGTCCATCCGCCGCGGCAAGGACGGCATGAACACCAATTCACCGTACTACGCCAATTATGACGAGGCTGGTGCGAATCCCTTTCCGGATCTGCCGGATCCGCTGGTGTTGAAGAACGGCAAAAAAGTCACGACGGCGGAAATGTGGTGGAAGCAGCGGCGCCCGGAAATCATGGAGGATTTTGACCGGGAAATTTACGGCCGCGTTCCCGCGAACCTGCCCAAAGTAAAATGGGAAGTCACCAGCACGACGACGGAAACCAACGGTACGGTGCCGGTCATCACCAAAAAGCTCGTTGGCCACGTTGACAATTCTTCGGACACGAACATCACCGTCAACATTGACCTGACCTTGAGCACCCCGGCCAACGCAACCGGCCCGGTGCCGGTGATGATGCAATTCGGCTTCAATTTTCCGCCCGGTTTTTTTGCCAGATTTCGCGGCACGAACGTGCCCGGCGGAACCAATGGTCTGGGGCGGGGCGGTTTTGGCGGCGACAACGGCCCGACCTGGCAGCAACAGGTCCTCGCCAAGGGCTGGGGTTATGCCGTCATCACTCCGAACAGCGTGCAAGCCGACAATGGCGCGGGCCTGACCAGCGGCATCATCGGCTTGGTGAACCAAGGACAACCCCGCAAGCCGGATGATTGGGGCGCGTTGCGCGCGTGGGCTTGGGGCGCCAGCCGCGCGCTGGATTATTTTGAAACTGACAAAGCCGTGGACGCAAAGCGGGTGGGGCTGGAAGGCCATTCGCGCTACGGCAAAGCCACCCTTGTCGCGATGGCTTACGACCCGCGCTTCGCCATCGCCTATGTCAGTTCCTCTGGCGAAGGTGGTGCGAAATTGCACCGCCGCAACTGGGGCGAGATCGTGGAAAACGTCGCCGGCAGCGGCGAATATCATTGGATGGCCGGCAACTTCATCAAATACGCCGGCCCGCTGAACTGGAACGACCTGCCGGTGGACGCACATGAATTGATCGCGCTGTGCGCGCCGCGTCCGGTGTTCATCAGCGGAGGCGCAACACGGGGCGACGGTTGGGTGGACGCCAAAGGCATGTTTATGGCCGCCGCCGCCGCCGGCCCGGTCTATACGCTGCTGGGCAAAAAAGATCTGGGCACGACGAATTATCCGCCGATGGGAACCGGCTTGATGGACGGCGACATTGCTTTTCGCCAGCACAACGGCGGACATACGGACGCGCCGAACTGGCCGGTCTTCCTGGAGTTTGCGGCCCGGTATTTTGAACCCGTTTCCACGCCGCCAGCCGGGTGAGTTCCCGCCGGATTTTGACTGGCTTGAGCGCCGCGCCGGTGGTAATCAAGAAACGAACACAATGAGCACAGCCATATTTCCATCCCGGAGCCTGCCATGAAACGAATGCTCAATCCCCTTGCCGGCGCGCTGCTGCTTTGTGTGGTGGCGGGCGGCGCCTCCTCCCGGACGCACGCCGCCGTCACCGGCGAGCGCCGCAACCTGTTCGCTGAAGCCGGTCACCCACCGCAGGAGATTTCCGCCAAAATCAACGCCACTTTCCAGCAATTATTTCACGGCAACCCCGACACGCAGGCGGTTTATTTCCCGGCGGGAACGAACGCAAACGGAGCGCTCGCCTGCATCCGCGACCTGGGCAACCAGGATGTGCGTTCCGAAGGCATGTCCTACGGCATGATGATCGCGGTGCAATTGAACCGGAAGACCGAGTTCGACGCGCTCTGGAACTGGGCCAAGACCTGCATGTATCACGTGTCTTCGAACCATCCCGCTTACGGATACTTCTCATGGTCCATGACGACCAACGGCGCGGCCAATGACGAAATGCCCGCGCCGGATGGCGAGGAATATTTTGTGACGTCGCTTTATTTCGCCGCCGCGCGCTGGGGCAACGGCACCGGCATCTATAATTACTGCGCCGAGGCTGACCGTTTGCTGGGAGACCTGCGCCACCGTCAACCCATCACCGGTTCAACTGTCAAAGGCACCATGACCGCCGGGGCGCTCTTTGAACCGGATCATAAAATGATCCGCTTCACGCCAGACGTTAAGAACTGGAATCACACCGATCCCTCCTACCACCTTCCGGCTTTCTATGAATTGTGGGCACGATGCGGACCCAAGGCGGATCGTGAATTCTGGGCGCAGGCCGCGGCGGCGAGCCGCGAGTTCTTTCAGCGCGCGGCACACCCCGCCACCGGTCTCGCGCCGGACTATGCCAATTTTGACGGGACGCCGTGGGCTGCACCGTGGAATCCTCACAGCGCCGATTTCCAATATGACTCATGGCGGACGGCCATGAATTGGTCGGTGGATTGGTCCTGGTGGGGCAAGGATGCCCGCGAAAGACAATTGAGCGACCGGCTGCAGGCGTTCTTCGAGTTCAAAGGCTTGTCGTCTTACGGAAATCGCTTCACGCTCGTTGGCAATCAGTTTGGCAACGATCACGCGACCGGCTTGGTGGCGATGAACGCCGTGGCGAGTCTTGCGGCCACGCAGCCGCGCGCGCAACAATTCGTCGAGGCTCTGTGGAACACACCCGTTCCGACCGGACAATGGCGCTACTATGACGGCATGTTGTATATGCTGGCCATGCTACATTGCAGCGGCGAATTCCGCATCTGGTCTCCGCAATGAAAAACGCCACCGGAGGCCAAAGGCCGCTGAAGGTGAGGCCTCGCCAATCGTAGGCTGCTCTTTCCGCGGCTCGTCTTGCCGCGATTGGGGTCTAATGAGGCAAGGGTACGGCGGCCGGCAGCACCGGCCCGGTCAGTGTCAACTTGACCGAATTCAGGTTGAGAGCTTTCCATGTCGCTTTGTCTTTTGCCCGGACTTTCACTACCAGTTCGCCCGGCTGTATGATTTGGAACTGGCCTATGTCCACCGTTTGGAACTTGTCCCAACTGCCGGTCATGGGAGCTTGGGCGCTGAGGATTTCGCTGCCCACTTCGACAACAAAACCGGCTTCAGCATTGGGCGTGGCAACCGTCGCACTGACATTGAACGTGCCGGCCTTGGGAATTTGCGCCGTCCATGACACCCACTCATCACCTTTGTCCCAGTGCCCGATGTCCGGCAATCCACCCTGTGTTTCCAACTGGATCTGGCTGCCATGAAGTTCAGCGTTGGTGGCGGACAGGAACACATCACCCTTCGAGTCAGGATAAATTACCTGGGCGGTTACGGATGGGGTCACCGGCTTCAAGTTGCTGCCGGTAATTTTCAACGAGCAGGTCAGGTCGCTCAATTTTTGTGCGGGTAATTCCACCGTCAAACCCTCGGCCGTCTGCGTAAACTTCAATTTGCCCTTGTAGCCGAGCAGCCCAACGCGTTTTATTTTGTTGACGCTGGAGTCGTCCGTTCTGGCGAGTGACTTGATGACAACTTTACCGTCGTCCGGCCAGCCCAGCGCAATCGCGTAAAGCGTTCTGCCCTTCATGGTGAAGCGGATGTCCTTGGCGGTGTATTGAAAATTTTCCTTGAACGCGCCGCCTTTGGCCAGCACCAGGCCTTCGCCAAAAATCAACCAAGGACGCGTGCCGTAAATCGCCTCGCCGTTGACGGCCGTCCAGTCCGCCATCTGGTGCAGCATGGTTTCAACTTCCGGGTCCAGCGAACCATCCGGGCGCAGCACGACATTGAGCAGCAGATTCCCGTTCTTGCTGGTGATGTCCACCAGCATGTGTACCGTCCAGCTCAACGGCTGATATTTCCAGTGGCGGTTGTAAAACCAGTCGCCAATCGAAGTATCCGTCTGCCACGGATACGGATTGATGCCGCCATTGACACCACGTTCAAAATCCTGCACCCAGCGACCGTCGGAAGGTTGTTTGCAATTATAGACGGCCGTCAGCTTGTCACTGCGTCGCTCCAGTTCGTAGTGATCGCGGAGGCGGGGTGGCAGGCCATTGTAGAAAGCCATAAATTTGGCGTGGTTGTGCTGGACACTGTCGTTGTATAAATCGGCAATCAGGCTCAACCCCACTTCGTTGCCAAACGGTACGCCGCCGTCGCTGTAAAGCAGGTCGGGATGATAATTGTCCACGAGTTCCTTGATTTCATTGAACCATTGCTGCTGCCAGCGGGGGTTTTTGCTGTACCAGGCGACGTCGCCGGGTTCGGCGGGGAAATGGTAGAGGTCCCAGTAATTTGAGTTGGCCCCGTCATATGGCACGCCGGCGAACGGACCGGTATGGTCGGATTTGTGGCTGTCCTGAAACCAGGTGAAACTCGCACCGAGATGTTCGGAAACGCCGAAAGGCAGGCCTTGTTTCTTCGCGGCCTTCTGCCAGTCGGCCACGACGTCACGCTGCGGCCCGTAGTTCACGGCATTCCATTTATGCAACTGGGAATTCCACAGGAAAAAATCGTCGTGATGGGTGCCCATGCTAACAAAATATCTCGCGCCGGCTTTCTTGTAGAGCGCCATCAGCTTTTCCGGCTCCCATCGCTCGGCTTTCCAGAGCGGAATGATGTCCTTCCAGCCGTTGGTGGACGGATGACCGTAGCGCGCCAGATGGTCTTTGTAGTCGGGCGAGCCTTGCTGATACATTTTGCGCGCATACCAATCGCCCTCCATCGGCACGGCCTGAGGCCCCCAATGCGCCCAGATGCCGAATTTGGCGTCGCGAAACCATTCGGGACACGAATAATTTGTCAGCGATTCCATCGTGGGCTGGAACGGGCCGGACGTAACCGGCAGTTCAGCCGCTTGAACACCAACCGCAATAAGCCACGCGAGCAGCGTGACCAGCAACAGGCAGTCAATTTTTGTTTTCATAACGATTAACTAGGGCTGTCCGACAAGCCCGCCAGATTGTGAGGAAACAGGCCCGCCGAATTTTCAAGCGCCCGGGCGCGGTTCCTCAAACTTGCGGCCGGCAATTTGATATCGCAAATCATCGAAGCCGCCATTAAAATCTTTTTTGGCAATGAAATTGAACAAAATCTCTCTGCTGGTTTTCGCCAGCCTTTTGATTTTTGCCAACCACCACCACCTTATAGTGACAACCGTTTTGGCAGATGAAACCACGTCCATTCCACACCTTGAAAAACAGGGAACGGCGGCGCAATTGATTGTAGATGGCAAACCGTTTCTCATCCTCGGCGGGGAGTTGCACAATTCAAGTTCCTCCAGTCTCGACTACATGAAACCGATCTGGCCGGAGTTGGCGGCGATGCATCTTAATACCGTGCTGACTCCGGTTTCGTGGGAATTGATTGAACCCGAAAAAGGCCGGTTCGACTTCAAACTGATTGATGGCCTCATTGATGAAGCGCGCCAAAACAATTTACATTTGGTTTTTCTTTGGTTCGGCAGTTGGAAAAACAGCATGTCGTCTTACGCGCCGGCGTGGGTCAAAACCAATCTTCAACGGTTCCCCCGCGCCGGGGACAAGGACGGCAAGGGCTTGGAAATTTTTTCGCCGTTCAGCGATGCGAATCGCGATGCTGACGCGCGCGTGTTCGCGGCTTTCATGCGGCACCTTCGCAAAGTGGACGGGCATAAACACACGGTCCTCCTGATTCAAGTGGAGAATGAAATCGGCATGATTCCCGATGCGCGCGACCATTCTGTTGTTGCAAATGAAATTATTTCCAAACCGGTGCCAAAGGAATTGATGGATTATCTTCAAGGCCACAAAGACAGTTTGATTCCGGAATTTCGCAGAGTATGGGAGGCCGCGGGTTTCAAAACTTCCGGCCCCTGGGAAGAGGTTTTCGGTTCGGGCGTTGGAACGGATGAGATTTTCATGGCCTGGCATTTTGCACGTTACACCGGTCAGGTGGCGGCGGCGGGCAAGGCCGAATATCCACTGCCGATGTATGTGAACGCGGCGCTCGTGCGCCCGAACTACAAACCCGGGCAGTATCCCAGCGCGGGACCGCTTCCGCATTTGATGGACATCTGGCGGGCGGGCGCGCCGCAGATTGATTTTCTGTCGCCGGACATCTATTTCCCGAACTTCTCCGAATGGTGCGAGAAATATCATCGTCCGGGAAATCCGCTGTTTATTCCCGAAACGTTGCCTGACCCGGCCAATCTTTTTTACGCCATCGGACAGCACGATGCGATGGGCGTTTCGCCATTTGGAATCGAAGATGAATTTTCCAAATCTCGCACCAATGATTTGTCGCTGGCGAAAAGTTATGGGGTTCTGTCGCAGATCGCGCCGCTGATTTTGGAACATCAAGGCAGCGGAACGATGGTCGGAATTGTCTTGGACGAAACGAATCGGATTCAAAAAATCCAGTTGGGCAATTTCACGCTGAACGTGGCGCATGATTATACCTGGCCGTATTCTGACGGCTTTCATCAAACAAATTCGTGGCCGCATTTCGGCGGCGTGATTATTTCCACCGCGCCGGACGAATATGTGATTGCCGGCAGCGGCCTCATCGTGACCTTCGCTCCGAATTCGCCGGGCGACCCGATTGCCGGCATTGCGAGCATTGAGGAAGGAACTTTTGTGAACGGTCACTGGGTGGATGGACGGCGTTTGAATGGCGACGAGAGCCATCAAGGAAGACACTTGCGATTGCCGCCCGGCCAATTCAGCATTCAGCGCGTGAAACTCTACCGCTACCATTAAACCGCACCGCCCGAAAATCAAATGCATAAAAAATTTCTTCTGGTTTCCTTTTGCCTCTTCATTTTTGCCAGCCATGTTTTTGCGCTCGGCCAGGTTCGATATGTTGAAAATGCATGCCGCGAAGGTTGTTTCCCCATCATCGAAAAAAATGCCGTTGCAAATCTGTATGTGGATACCAACGATTTTGCCGGGGTCGTGCGCGCCGCAAACGATCTGCAGGCGGACATTACCCGCGTTACGAGCCTGATTCCCGAAATGATTCACGATCCGAACCGGCTCGGAACGAATGCGATCCTCATCGGCACCATCGGCAAAAGCCGGCTCATTGACCGCCTGATCCACGAAGGCAAAATTGATGCCTCGCCCATCACCGGCAAGTGGGAATCGTTTTTCATTCAGGTCGTGCCGGAACCTTTGCCCGGCGTTGCGAACGGACTGGTCATCGTGGGCAGTGACAAGCGGGGAACCATTTACGGCATCTACGATTTGTCTGAGCAGATGGGCGTGTCGCCGTGGTATTGGTGGGCTGACGTCACGCCTGAACACCAGAACGCGCTTTTTGTGAAGCCGGGCAGATATATCCAGGGACCGCCGGCGGTCAAATACCGCGGCATTTTTCTGAACGACGAAGCGCCGGATTTGAGCAATTGGATCTACAGCAAATTCGGCACGGTCGCGACCGGCACCAACCCGCCGGTGCCGCCGGGCGTGGCCAATTACAATCACCAGTTTTACACGAAGCTGTTCGAGTTGATTTTGCGGCTGAAGGGCAACTACCTCTGGCCAGCCATGTGGAACAATGCCTTCAACGAAGACGATCCGGAAAACCCGCGTCTCGCGGATGAATACGGCATCGTCATGGGCACCTCGCATCAGGAGCCGATGCTGCGGGCACAGAAGGAATGGGACCGGCGATATCAAAAAACGCTGGGCAGTTGGAACTATGCCAAACATCCGGCTGTCGTCGAAAATTTTTGGCGCGAGGGCATCCAGCGGAACAAGAATTTTGAAAGCATCATCACCATCGGTTTGCGCGGCGCGAATGATACGCCGATGGCCGAGGGCGGCCCGGAGGCAAACATGGCGTTGCTGGAAAAAATCGTGGAGGTTCAGCGGAAAATCATCGCCGAAGAAATGAATCCCGACGTGACCAAGGTACCGCAGCTCTGGTGCCTCTACAAGGAAGTGCAGGATTTTTACAACGCGGGCATGCGTGCCCCGGATGACGTGACGCTTTTGTGGGCCGAGGACAATTGGGGCAACGTCCGCCGCCTGCCGACCGCCGAGGAGCGCAGTCGCAGCGGCGGCGCCGGAATTTATTATCACTTTGACTACCACGGCGGGCCGCGAAGCTACCAGTGGATCAACACCAGCCCGATTTCCAAGATCTGGGACCAGATGTCCCTCGCCGGGCAATACGGCGCTGACCGCATCTGGATTGTGAACGTGGGCCACTTCAAGGGCTACGAGTTTCCGCTCGAATATTTCATGGACCTGGCTTGGGACACAAACCGATGGATCAGCGACAACACTGATGAATTCACGCGGCGGTGGGCGGAGCGGGAATTTGGGCCGGCATACGCCAGGGACATTGCGGACATCATCGCCAAATACACCAAATACAACGGCCGCCGCAAACCCGAGTTGCTCGAGCCCAACACCTACAGCCCGGTCAATTATCGGGAGGCAGAAAACGTTGTAACGGACTTCAAAACCATCACCGCCAAAGCGGAGGAGTTATATGGCAAGTTACCTGAAGCCAAACGGGACGCTTTCTACGAATTGGTGTTGTTCCCCACCAAGGCCAGCGCACTGGTGAATGAACTGTACCTTGCCGCCGGAAGGAACGCGTTGTTCGCCCGGCAGGGCCGGGCTGGCGCCAACGACACGGCGGCGAAGACCCGGGCGCTCTTCCAGACGGACACGAATTTGATGAATTATTTCAATCAGACGTTTGCCCACGGCAAATGGAACCATTTTATGGATCAATCGCACTTGGGTTATACCACTTGGCGGGATCCACCCCAAAACAACCTGGACGCCATCAAGCTTGCCGAGATTGAAGTGCCGGAAGCGGCGGCGATGGGCGTTGCCGTGGAAGGTTCCGAGGCCGCCTGGCCCGGCGACCCGGGCGATGCAATTCTGCCGCAGTTCGACGTGTTCAATCAGCAACACCGCTACATTGACGTGTTCAACAAGGGGAAGGCCCCTTTCGAATTCACCGCCACCGCCAGCAACCCTTGGATTGTGCTCAGCGAAACCAAGGGAACGGTCGAAAAGGATAAACGCCTGTGGGCCGGCGTGGATTGGAACAAGGCTCCCAAGGGCACGGCCAGTGGCACGATAATACTGGCTGGAACCAGTAATAACGTCACCGTAAAAGTGGATGCCTTTAATCCAACGGTGGTGACGCGCGATTCCCTGCAAGGTTTTGTGGAAGGTGAAGGTTTCGTTTCCATCGAGGCGGAACACTACACAAAAAACACTGACGCCGGCGTCAATCGTTGGATCAAGATTGACGATTACGGCCGGACATTGTCCGGCATGAGGGCCGAGGCGCCCGCGGATGCGCCGGAGGCCACACCGGGGAAAGATTCTCCCTGTCTTGAATACCAGATGTATTTGTTCAGCACGGGAAAAGTTGATGTCGCCGCCATCCTGGCCCCCACCTTGAATTTTGTTCCAAGCCGGGGACTTCGATATGCGGTGTCATTTGACGATGAGGCGCCACAGGTGGTCACGCTCGTTCCGCAAAATTACAATGCCCAGAACGGAAACCGGGACTGGGAGAAATCCGTGGAAGACAACGCGCGTTACGGCCACACGACGCACCCATTGACGAAATCCGGTTATCACACGCTTAAATTCTGGATGGTGGATCCCGGCATCATGTTGCAGAAACTTGTTGTGAACCTCGGCGGAGTGAAGCCCAGCTATCTCGGTCCGCCCGAAAGCTATTGCAACGGCAGGGAACAAAACCGTCCGGCGAAAACAAACTGACCGGCTGTTTTGTTGAACCCGAACTCCGAAGTTGCCGGTGGTGGCGGGGCGGACAAGGCCCTGTCGGAGTGCGCCCGTCCCCGGGCGCAGCAACTGGCTTTATTCGAGCCACGGAACATTTCCCAACTACCCCCCCACCCCGCTTGGCTGCGGCCGGGACGGTCGCACTCCGCCAACGCAGAAATTCAACTTCGGAGTTTGGGATAAATCCAAGGCTTGAGATTTTCTTCTGGAGACGCACCAAATTCTGCCAACACTTTTATTTCATGGCTTAATTGAATTGAAGTTTTGATGAGCAAACCAACCAAATCGCAATGGGCCTTCGGCGGGTTGTTCCCGACGGAAATGTTTTGAGGAACGCTCGCCCTCACCCCGGCCCTCTCCCCCGGGGAGAGGGAGAATCGTCGTCCGTCTTCTGGCAAATCGCTGGTGTGCTGGAAACAAAGTCCGCTGGACGGCGTGGGCGGGAGAATCCCGCGAACCATCAAGCAAGCGTGCCAATGCTTTTCCCTCTCCTGGGGGAGAGGGTCAGGGCGGGCCAATAAACCAACTTCAACCATTTCCTTGTTTCATCCGGGTTCAATCCCCCTTTTGCTTTGCTTCCGCCTTCACCACATTTCGGCGCGATAAATCGATCCGGCTCATTGTTTTGTTTTGATTGAAATTTGCGGCGGCAGCGTGTCCCCTATGCGCGTGCTGACCACGCTTCGAAAAGCCAAATATACCGAACTGGCGGTGTTTTTTTTCATCCCGGCGGCGGCGCTGGGCATCTGGTTCGTGCCGCCCGGCCCCGTGCTCGATGCGCATGGGCTGCGCGCCATCAAGCCGTTCGCATTCGCCGCCTCCGCGGTGGCGGCGTTTGTCTCGCCGCTGATTTTTGGCGCGATGGCCGACCGCCACACGTCGCCGGTGAAAGTGCTGCGCGGGCTGGCGCTGGCCGCCGCCAACCTGCAACTCGCAGCGTTCCGGTTGGCGATATTGTGGGCAAAGGAATTTCACACGTGAGAACAATCCGCTGGGCTGAATACAGTGAATTGACGGCGCTGTTCTTTATCCAATCAATGGCCGTTGCCATTTGGATGGTGCCGTTGAGCCTGGTGTTCGCCGCTCACGGCCTGCGCGGCCTCGCGCCCTACGCCTTTGCCGCCTCCGCCTTCGCGACCTTCATTTCGCCATTGATCTTCGGCGCGATGGCCGACCGCCACGCTTCACCGGTGAAAGTGTTGCGCGGGCTGTCCGTGGCCAGCGCCGCCGCCATGACCCTCTTCGCCTGGAGCGTCAAACAAGGCTGGCCGCCGGGACTGGTGCTGGTGGTG
>DLMG01000191.1:28352-29237 GCA_002479245.1 Verrucomicrobia subdivision 3 bacterium UBA7542
CGCCTGCGAAATTCCCAGCGCGAGTTCGGGCCGGTTCGGGCCGGGGCGACCGTGGGCTGGATGGCCGGCTGCTGGCTGGTGAGCGCGCTGAATGCCGATGCTTCCACGCTTGCGGAATTCACCAGCGCAGCGACGTGGCTGGTACTGGCGGCGTTTACCTTCCTGCTGCCCAGTGTGCCCCCGCCAAAATCCGCCGGACACCCGACGTTGCTGCAACGACTCGGTTGGGACGCCTTCGTGCTGCTGAAAAATCACGACCATCGCGTGGTTTTCATCACCGTGGCATTGTTCAGCATTCCGCTCGCGGCATTTTATCCGTTCACGCCGCTCCACCTGCAACAACTCGGATTCAAGCACGTCTCCGCCTGGATGACGCTGGCGCAAACGACGGAACTGGTCGCCATGTTCGCTTTGGCGGGACTGTTTCTGCGGTGGCGGTTGAAATGGATCTTTGCCGCCGGGCTCGGATTTGGTTTGCTGCGCTTCGCGCTTTGCGCGCTCAATGGCAGGGCGTGGTTGCTGGCCGGCACCACCATGCACGGTTTGTCCTTTACCCTGTATTTCATCACCGCCCAAATTTACATAGATGAACGGGTGGGTTCCGAGTGGCGGGCGCGGGCGCAGGCGTTGATGACGCTGATGACCAACGGCGTGGGCAACCTCATCGGCTATCTCGGCACCGGCTGGTGGTTTGCCGCGTGCGCGCGGCCGGCCGGCATGCAATGGTCATTATTCTGGGGCGTTCTGGCGGCAGCCGTGGCCGCGGTGCTGGTTTATTTTCTGACGGCGTATCACGGGCAGGGTGTTGGGATAAACCACACGAAAGAAAGCAAAGTTTAAACCCGAACTCCGAAATAAAAATGTAGCGCACGCGGCCCGCGTGCC
>DLMG01000298.1:0-12619 GCA_002479245.1 Verrucomicrobia subdivision 3 bacterium UBA7542
TTGGAAACACCCTCCAACGGGATATTTCGAATGCTTTTCGGCGTAAACGCCACCAGGTCCGCAGTCGTTATTGCTGAGACCAGGGGTGCGGGCGGCAAGTTCGTTGTCACTGCCATCCGGCCGATTCCGTTTCAAGTCCGCTCCGGGGACGATCTGGCCGAACTGCTGCAAAGTCTCATCACCCCTTTCGACCGCAAGGGCAGGGGCGCCGGTTCCGTCATTGCCCTGTTGAAATGCTCGTCGGGCCGGTTTGGTTCCTGTCTGGAAGCGATCAAGGGAGAGGCGATGGTCGAACTCGCGGCTGCCCAACGCGGCCTCCGCGTCGTCAAGGTTGCGCCCCAAAGTCTCAAGAAGACACTCGGCTGTGCGACGGATCAAAAGTGGCGGGACCGTGCGGCGGAACTATTCAATCCCGACGGCAAACAGCGGAACTGGTCCAAGGGCGCAGCCGGAGCAGTGGCCGTCGCCTTCAAAGTTGCTGGAGAGTGACCCGGGTTAAACAACTAAATGCTCATTCTTTCTCCCGCTTCACCAGCACGCGCTCGATGCGGCGGTTGGGAACCGGGCGTGGCTGAAGAACAGGCACTGAAAGCCGGGATGGAACAAAAGGCTCGCGAATTTGTGGAAAAGGGGGCAGAGGTTTGCGCGAAGGCGTGATGCACCGTCCGACAACAACATCATGAACTACACGAAGACCATCGCCGTTTCCGAACTTCCCGAAGGAACGCAAAAAACGGTGACGTTCGCGGGGCGGGTTGTCGCCCTGTTTCATCACGGAGGGAAAATCACCGCAATCTGCGGCTCATGCCCCCACCAAGGCGGCCCGCTGGCCGAAGGAAAAGTCGAGCGCGGAGCGGACGGGGTGCTGCGCGTCGTGTGTCCATGGCACGGCTGGAAGTTCGACATTGCGACCGGCAACATGCCCTTGGAACTCGGGGTGCGGCAGGCGGTGCATGATGTCAAAATTCAGGATGGCATTATCTTCGTGTCGGACACGCCATCGGTCCCGGCGATTCTGCCTCCGAAACGTGATGATCTGTAGCAGCCTGCAGAAAACACCTTTCTTTCGTAGTCGCCGACGTGAGTCGGCGCAAATTCCCTATACAAATCGAAGGAAGTTCAGCGCCGACTCACGTCGGCGGCTACTTTTTCAACGGGCTGCCTGGTCGCAGCGGAGTTTTCACACAACTGGCTGCGTCAGTATCTGCGGAAATGCTGCGGCTGGTCCCGTTCGGCGGCTCCTTGAGCAGTTTTTCCAGATCCAGAGGACGCGTGAACATCGCCAGATCGCCGTCCGGCGTGTGCGGCCATTGTTCCTTCGGCCGGTCCCGGTAAAGCTCCACGCCGTTGCCGTCCGGATCGCGCAAATAAAGCGCCTCGCTCACGCCGTGGTCGGCTGCGCCGTCCAGCTCGATGCCCGCCGCGAGCAGGCGGCGCAACGCGTCGGCGAGCAGGGCGCGGGTGGGATAGAGAATTGCCAGATGATACAAACCGGTCGCGCTTTGCGGCGGCGGCGAACCACCGTGACTTTCCCAGGTGTTCAGGCCGATTTGATGATGATAGCCGCCGGCGGAAACAAAGGCCGCCTGCGTTCCGAAGCGCTGCATGAGTTCAAAGCCCAGCACGCCACAGTAAAATCCCAGCGCGCGCTCCAGGTCGGCCACTTTGAGATGCACGTGGCCGATGCTGACGCCGGGAGCGATGGGATTGAAGTTTTTGCCGGAGTTCATGGATTCATCAGGTTGTGGCTGCGGCTTTGCCAGCGGTCAATTTGCGCTGAATCACCGCGTCCAGGGACGCTTTGCCCGCGCCGTGGATCAACACGACGAGCGCGAGGCCGATGGCGAGCAGATGATATTCAAAACCCTCGCCCTTTTGGTTGCCAAACCAATTCATGAAAAAACCGTTCGCCCCATGCACGGTGGCGATGGCGACGACCATGTTGGTGGCGATGCCGAAGGCGGCCACGCGGCTGAGCAGTCCGGTGATCAACCCGAGCGAGCCGGCGAACTCCGCGAGTATTGCCAGAAATGCGAGCGCAGCGGGGATGTGCATGGCGCCGGTGAAGGAGTTCATCGTGCCGCTGAAGCCGTACCCGCCGAACCAGCCGAGCATTTTCTGCGCGCCGTGCGGAAACATCACGATACCGAGCATGAGCCGCGCGATGAGCGGCGCGGAACTGTTGTTGGTTTTGAAGAGAAGCTGGATGGCTTTCATAAATCGCCTGTCAGTTTGTTTTGGTTTGCCGGAGTTACTTCTTCAGTTTCGCCGCGACACTGGCGACGTGTTTGCCCTGGAAGCGCGCCATGGCCAGTTCTTTGGCGCTGGGCTGGCGCGAACCGTCCGGGCCGGCAATCGTGGCCGCGCCATAAGGGCTGCCACCCTTGAGTTCGCTGATGTCGGTCAACTCAGGGCAGGCGTAGGGCAGGCCGGTGTAGATCATGCCGTGGTGCAGCAACGTCGGGATGAACGTGAGGATGGTGGATTCGTTGCCGCCGCCCGTGCCGGTGCTGACAAAGACGCTGGCGACCTTGCCGACGAGCGCGCCGCTCATCCACAGGCCACCGGTCTGGTCGAGAAAATTGCGCATCTGCGCCGCCATGTTGCCGAAGCGCGTCGGCGTGCCGAAGATGATGGCGTCGTAGTCGCCGAGTTCCTTGGGTGAAGCGATGGGCGCCGCCTGGTCAACCTTCGCGCCGTGCTTTCTCGCGACCTCTTCCGGCACGAGTTCCGGCACGCGCTTGAGCGTCACTTCGACGCCGTCAATGGAGCGCGCGCCCTCCGCGATGGATTTGGCCATCGTTTCGACGTGGCCGTACATGGAGTAATAGAGAACGAGTAATTTGGTCATAGGTTTGGATGCGGTTGTTGCTGGTTTTAGTTTAGATCGAACAGGAGCACTTGCGACGGTTTGGCCGCCGCCAGTTTGAGATTGGATTTTCCGCTGACGGCAACGGCATCGCCGCCGGAGAGTGTTTTGCCGTTTATTTTCACTTCGCCTTCGGCAACGTGAATCCACGCGTGCCGGTCGCCCGCCAGCGAATGGGAAACAGCTTGTCCCGCTTCCAGCTTCGCGAGCCAGAGGTCGGCGTCCTGATGAATCGCAATCGAGCCGTCGCGTCCTGTTTTGCTGGTCACGAGATGCCACGTGCCGGTGGCGGCATCCTTGAGCGACTTTTCACCCTAGCGGGGAGTCACACCCTTGCGGTCGGGCTGAATCCAGATTTGCAGCAAATGCACCGCCTCGTCCTTGGCGGGGTTGAATTCGCTGTGCTGCACGCCCGTACCGGCGGCCATGTATTGCACCTCGCCCGCGCGGATCACGCGACCGTTGCCCATTGAGTCCTTGTGCTCCAGCGCGCCGCTGAGGATGTAGGTGATGATTTCCATGTCGCGATGCGGATGCGTTCCGAAACCCATGCCGGGCATGACGAGATCGTCGTTGATGACGCGCAGGCTGCGGAAGCCCATCCATTGCGGGTTGTAATAATCCCCGAAGCTGAACGTATGATACGTGTCCAGCCAGCCGTGTTCGGCGTGGCCGCGTTCATTTGCTTTCCGAATTTTCATCATGGCAAGACTATGCCACGCCGCTGGTGGATGTGGGAAAGACCAAGTTTCTTGCCTCAGCATAATCAAAGAGCATGGTGCTCGTCCAGACTGGTGCTGACCCCAACCGATAAATGCCCGCCGGTCGGCTTACCAACACATGGCTACCAACCGGCGGGCGGCCTAGTGGCCGTGCCAAGGGGATTGGCACGGGATAATGTCAGCATTCCGGCTGCCAAATTCAGGCACTGCCGCGTTCACAAATCGCTTGGCGGGAAAACGCCCGCAATGACGGCAGGACTGACTGACCATGTTTGGACAGAGGTTAAACTTTTATCAGCACCAATCTAGCCATGCACCATGCCAAAGAGTATGCTCGGCCGCGCATGGAACTGCGCCATCTACGTTATTTCGTGGCCGTAGCTGAAGCCGAAAACGTCTCGCGCGCCGCGCTGAAACTGCACGTGTCACAACCGGCGTTGAGCCGGCAGATTCGCGACTTGGAGGAGGAACTCGGCTTTGCGCTTTTGGAACGCAGCGCCAAATCCGTGCGCCTGACCGACGCGGGGAAAACCTTTCAAGGCGAAGCGCGCGCCGTTCTCCAGCGCGTGGAGGAGGCGTTGAAAAAAACGCGCGCCGTTGCCACGGGCGGGCGCGGCGAACTTCACGTCGGCTATGCGCCGTCACTCACCGTGCGGATCCTGCCGCCGACCCTGCGCGCCTTTCAGGCCGGGTCGCCCAACGTGCGCGTGCTCCTGCACGATTTGTCCACCGAGGAGATGCTCGCCCAACTGCGCGACGGCGCGCTGCAGATCGCCTTTCTCGTGCGTCCCACCCGGGCCATGTTGCGCGGGCTGCGTTTTGCGGAACTCATGCGCGATTCCCTGTGCCTGGCCGTCGCGCCCAAACATCCCTTCGCCCGGCGGCGAACCGTGCGGCTGGCGGAGCTCGTGCGTGAACCGCTGATCGCCTACAGCCGCAAAGAGTATCCCGAGTATCACGAATTACTGGCGGAATACTTCGCGACCATCAAAAGCAGACCGCAAATCGCCGAGGAACACGACGGCATCGCCAGCCTGATCGCCGCGGTCGAAGCCGGCGGCGGCGTGGCGCTGGTGTCGGAGTCGGTGGCCTGCCTCGCCGGGCCGCGCCTGAAATTCATCCCCCTTTCACCCGCGCCCGAGCCTTTGGTCATAGGTGCTGTCTGGTCCGAGAAAGGGCTGGCTCCTGCTGCCGAACGATTTTTGAAATGTGCGAAAGACACGGTTTTGGAGAAATGATGAGCGCCTGGCGCATAACATGAAAACCAAAGACATTCGCAAGCTGGCAGCGAATCCGCGGTTCATCCCGGGGGTTTACAATTACTGCGACCGGTGGTGCGAGCGGTGTCCGTTGTCGAATCATTGCCTTAATCATGCCATGGAGCAGGCGGAAGATGACGGCGATCCAGCGGCGCGCGATTTGTCGAACCGGAAGTTTTGGGACCGGCTCCATCGAAAATTCCAAGGCACGCTGGAAATGCTTCATGAGGATGCCAGGGCGCGCGGGATTGATCTGGAGGATCCGAAGTTGCAGGCGGAAGTAAAAGCGCAGGAACGCGCAGAACGGCGGCTGGCAGCAAAAAATCGTCCACTTACGCGGGCGGCAATGGCTTATGTGAAAGCGGCTGATAAATGGTTTGAGGCGGCGCGGCCCATTTTCACTGCGAAAGGAATCGAGCTGGAGACTTTGGCGCGGTTGGAAGCCGGCAATCCACGGGCGGAAGCGGCGGAGCTGTCGGAGTACGTGGAGGTCATCCGGTGGTATCAGCATTTCATCTATGTGAAGTTGTGCCGGGCGATTGAGTCGCGGGCGAGCGAGGAACTGGAAACGGACGGGGAGATGAAGCAATTCCCGAAGGACTCCGACGGTTCGGCGAAGATTGCACTCATTGCGATAGACCGCTCGATCAGCGCCTGGGCGGGATTGCGCGAGGCGCTGGTAGATGACCCGGACAACATCCTGGATTTGCTGGCGCAACTCGCAGCGATCCGCCGCGAAACAGGAAAATTATTTCCCGAAGCCCGCGCGTTTGTGCGTGCGGGTTTCGACGAAACTAAAGCGGTTCCAGCAGGCACATGAACACAGCCTCCCAAGACCTCCCGCGCCATCTCGGCGTGCTGCGCGAGCGGATGCTGCATCCCACCGACTATGAGCTGGCGCTGAATTATTTTCTGGAGGAGTTCGCCGGCGATATGAAGTTTCTGGACGCTTCCGAACCGGATGCCGCGCCGCATTTGCTGGCGGTGCTGGCGCACGTGGCTTCGAAGGCGCTGGGCCGGAAGGTGGCGTTCGATGAAGCGAAACTGTTTTTGCTGCGCGAGCATCGGTTTTATCACGGCAACGCGGCGGTCGCCGGGCGCGTATTGCTGTTCTTCTATTTCCAGGAAGCCGACACGGGGCTCGCCGCGTTGATTCCCGGGACCCGCGGGGCGATGGAGGTTGCACGTTTCCGGTTGACGGCAGGTTTGCCCGATCCGCGGAAAAATTGAATCTGTTTCCTGGAGCCGCACCGGCCGGGAATACGGCGTGAATTGCTGCCAGTTGCGCAGAGAAGTAACATTTCCACTTCGCCGTTCGTCTTGGATGGCATGAAAGGATTTTGTGCGATTGCTGTGCGGGCGTTGTTGCTGCTGTTGTCGCTGGCGGTGGTGGAAGCGTGCGCGGGAACATACGATCCGCTGGCGGTGGATGTGGCATACCACCCATCGCACGTGGACCTGAACGTTCATGACGCGGCGCGTGACCGCGACATTCCGTTGCGTGTTTACCTGCCCCCGAACACCACCCCGGAGCCGGTAGTTTTGTTCAGCCACGGCTTGGGCGGTTCGCGGACGGGCAGCACGTTTCTGGGCGAACACTGGGCGGCGCGCGGTTACGTGGCGGTGTTTCTCCAGCATCCGGGCAGCGATGATTCGGTGTGGAAGGACGAGCCGGGGCGGGAGCGGATGCGGGCGATGAACCAGGCGGCTTCGCTGGATAATTTTCTGTTGCGGGTGCAGGACGTTCCTGCCGTGCTCAACCAGCTCGCAATTTGGAACGCGGCCAAAACCAACCAGCTCGCCGGCCGGCTGGATATGAAAAAGGTCGGGATGTCCGGCCACTCCTTTGGCGCGGTGACGACGGAGGCGGTGAGCGGCGAAACCCTGCCGGTGGGCGGTCAAACATTCACCGACCCGCGCATTACGGCGGCCATCGCGTTCAGTCCCAGCAGCCCGAAGACCGGCAGCGCGGCGAAGGCCTTTGGCTCGGTGCAGATTCCCTGGATGCTGATGACCGGCACGAAGGACGTCGCGCCCATCGGCGACACGGACGTGGTATCGCGCCTGGCTGTGTATCCGGCGCTCCACGGCGCACCGAAGTATGAGGTGGTGCTGCACAAAGCGGAACATTCGGCTTTCACCGACCGGGCGTTGCCAGGTGACCGCGAGCAACGGAATCCGAATCATCATCGTGTGATTCTCGCGCTATCCACGGCGTTTTGGGACGCGTATTTGCGCGGCGATGCCGACGCACTCGCGTGGCTGAACGGCCCCGGTCCGCGCTCGGTCATGGAGCCGGACGACCGGTGGCAGTTTTCCGCCCATTGATGATTCCTCCCTAATTGGCCCAGATACGATAGAAAGCGTTTCCGTGGTTCGTTGCAAGGTTATCCTGGAGAATCGTGGAGAATCCGGCCATCTGAAAGGATTGGATGGTCTGCCAGCCATTGGAAGCCAGGTTGCTGGATTTTTGCAGTGAGTAGGAAAGGTCCGGAGTCAGATTGGACACGCTCAACGACAGATGATCTGGAAAAAGCACGACTGGACCAAAGATTGGTGACACGAAGGTCGGCTGATCGCTTTGAAGCATGATGCCGTCCATGGGTTGCAGTCGCACGGTGGAAGCCGGTTGACCATTGTTATAGCGGGACAGGGAAAGCACATGTAAAGCGTCGGCGACGCAGATGCCTTGCGTGGCGGTAAGCCGGACATACGTCGCATTCGTCGCGAAGAGCTGCACGGTGGCAATATCATGCCATTGGTCGCCGCCAGTGGTTTGGTCGGCGTTCGTTGAAGCCAAGACAATTCCACCCGAAACGACTTGAAAACTGGCCGAGCTGGTCCAGTTGCTGGCTTGGGGTGCCGCCGGCCACCAGGCGGAGATGGTGTAAGTGTCGTCCGCCGGGATGGACAACTGCCAGTCGGCTTCGCCACCCGCGCTCACCTGTTGATGCAGCGAACCCGCCCAACTGTGATAATATGGGCCATTGGCCTGCCACAGGCCGCTGTCATAAACGACATTTGTCCACGTGCCGGTGGTGGAAAACGCCGGGTCCAGGTCGTCAATAATCCATTCGTACATGGGCGCCTGCGAACCGGTCAGGCGGTGGAAGCCGGAGCCGACACTGACATTTTGGACCTGGCGGGTGGCGTTGAGCAGCACGCTGCCATAGTTGAAATCGCGCCGATAGATCAGTGGCGGACTTTGGGTCAAATGCACATCGTCCAGCCAGACGGTGCCGGTGCTGGCGCCCACGAAAAACTGAAGCCGGGCGTCGGACACGGTTGCATTCGCGATAAAGGAGACGGTGTATTGCTGCCAGTTGGTGGTGATCCAGACCTGCTGATAGAGCCCGTAGTTGTCCCAGTTTGGACTGCCTTTTTGCGAGGAAACTGAAATGTACCGGTTGGTATCCGCCCGGGCCCAAAAGGTGTCGTCATAGCTCACACCCTGGACGAGGGAACGGTTGTATTGCGCAAGTTCAATGTTCCAGTCGATGCCGGTGGTTTGGGAAACATCAATGCGGGCGCAGGCGCTGCCAACCGCCGCGTTGGTGGTTTGCTGCGAGAATGCGGCGGTGCAGCCCGTGGCGGCATCCCAGCTCCACGAATCCGACAGGGGATTCTCGAACCCGCCGTTCACGATGAGATTGGTGGCGGTTGGTCCGGGCAGGGAGACGAGCTGTGCCGGGCCGAGAGGATAGCCGAGATTATAATCCAATTCGTCATACCACCAGTTGTTGCCGTGGTAGGTATCGCCGAATTCGTGGGCGAAGAAACCGTCGTTCAGGAGCGTCAGCGCCAGGCCGAATCGGACATAAGGATAGTAAGTGCGGGCGAACTCGAGCGTGGATGGCGGAATGACGGTCAGCGGCGAATAACCGTAGCCGTAGGAAATCTGCGCCATCGGCGAGGATTCAATCATGGTGACAGGCGGCGGGACGGCGAGGCCCAACCAGTCATTGTACGTGGTGAACAGGGTGGAAAACGCCATCCGGCCCTCCAACACGTCGGAGGTATGGAAGCCGATGCTGATGCCGTTGAACAATCCGGCAATGCCGGGTTCATAAATGTCTGTGGAATGGCTGCTGACAATGGCATTGGGCATCAGTTGCCGGAAAGTCTGTATCTCGCGAAACACGCCAGCTTTCCAGGCGGCATCGAGCGTCGCTGGATCATCGGGAATGCCATCTTCGTTCGCGTCAATTTGCACCGGGTTGCCGTAGATATCAGCCGTTAACCATGATTGCGAGGTCATCACATTGTCGAAGAACACGCCGTCAGCCATCAACCCGGTGCCGAGGACGGTCTGATACGCGAACTGTGCCTGGTAATCCGCGACGTACGGCTTGGTCAGGTTGAGGCGATAGGAACCGGGCCAGACTTCGATGCGGTTTCCGTAAATGTCCTTCAAATAATAATCGTCAGGCAAACCGCTGTTCTCCACAGCGTTGATGGAAGTGAGAATCCGCAGATGGGGATTGAGCTGGCGAAGGGCGACGACCTGATCGGCGCTGGGTGTTGCTCCGAGCCAGAGGTCCACTCGGGACATGTATGGCAGGCCATTGGTCAACCACAGACCCCAGCCCCACAGGTTTCCCTTGCGCGGATACGGCGGGTTGGCCTCGGAAAGCGCGCGGTATTGAAGATGCAACAGGTAATCGGGCTGCGCGGCACAGCGCACATAGACATCGTTGACAAAATTGGGATCGGGATTGAGACCGTTGATGACCGTGCTCTGCAATTGCGAACCGGCGCCTGAATCGAACGCGGTCATTTGGGTAAAAGGCAACGGCTGGCCAACGGCGTAAGCACAAGTGGTGTTGCTGGCGGTTTGCACGGTAAGGGAAACACCGGTGGCGCCGACCGGCAACAGAGTGCTCGGCGGCTGGGGATTGGTGATGGGAATTCCGTTCCATGCCAGCGCGCTGCTCTGACAGACGGCACCGGTTTGAGTCACGCTGACGGGTGTGAATTCGTAGATAAGTTGCGCGCCGGTTGGGACATTCGTGGCGGCCAGCCAGACTTCGTTGGGCTGTGGAGCGTCGGTCCGGCGCGCGCGGGCGGCGATCTCGGCCGCATCGGCCATCCGGCCCGAAATCCTCAGTTCATCAATGAGGTAATCGGCGTCGTTGCCCCAAACGTCGCCTCCGATGGCAAAGCTGCCACCGCCTGCATCCGGTGCAAAATAATGGCCTTCGTTGTTCGCGGCCGTCAGTACGCCATCCACATAAAAGCTCATGACATTCAGCGTGGAAGAATAGGTAAAAGCCAGATGATGCCAGTCACCGGCCTTCCAGCCAGACATGCCACCCAGAGAACTGTAGGCGCTTTCCCACTGCCCGTTGACGTTGCCGCCGGCGTAGAGGATCTGGCTGCTGCCGCTTTGGTCAATCTGCATGAAATCGCCGTTGGGGGAACGGTACTGGAACAAGACATGGTCCTGGGTGGAGTAAATCGGATTCGTGCCATCGGCCCGCAGCGCCACCCACATTTCAATGGTGCCCTGGTCGAGAGGGAGGTTGTTGGTGGTTGAAAATTGCAGGCGGCCGTTGGTCGGCAATGCGAGGCACGATCCCCATTTGCCGGTCACATAGGAGAGGTTTTGGGCGAGGGTTGGTGTTTCGCCGTTCACTCCGTTGACGGTGCCATCGAAATGAAGCAGCAGGTCTTCCGCGACAGACCCGACGGCCAGCGGCACACCGTTGGTGAACCAGCGGAACAGGCTGCCGGATTCCGCTTCGCCGCTGGCATCGGCAAAACCCGCACTGCCGATGAAATAAGAATAGTCGGGGGAAAGCGAGATCGTCGCGCCGTAGCAGGTGGGTGGAGACGCTGAGACCGAATTAATCGGGCACACCACCGACAATACCAACACCAATAAGATGGAGAAAAATCGAGATTCCGTCCAATGGATCAAAACAACCAGGCCGATGCTGAACAATCGTGTCATGCGATTACTGGTGTAGGGTTGCCAGAGGCTGGCGCGGATGGCAACAGATTACGTTCACGGATTCAAAAACAATGTCAAGGTTGCCACGTTTTTCATTCCTTCCGACAAAGAATTGGGCGCCTGATTACACTCACCTTCAATCACAGGGCTGTCAAGTTGAGCGTGAACACCTCACGGTGCGTGGTTTCAGGTGAAATTTCTCGCCACCAGCGGCTTGGCAGAGCAAGCCATGCACGAAGCCGGGAACATCAAATTCGAAGGCATTCAAACTAACAAGTGATGCGAGCGTTCTAACCGTCATCTGCCGCTCCGGGTCACTGCCGCTTTTCCAGTGCAATGTAATAATCGAGGTGTTCCAGAATCCTTTCCCAAGGATCGAACTCGAGGCCGAAATCCTTTTTCATCCCGGAGACATCCCAATAAAGCCCGTTCTCCTCCCAGCCTTTGTCCACCAGCTCCACGCGGCTCTTCGACCCGGTCTTCTCCACTGCCGCCAGGGCAATGTCATGCCACGAGACAAATTTCCGGGAGAGGCCGAGATAGGTTTTCCGATTCATGTTCCCGTGAAGGACTTTCAGGTAGAGCTGCGCCAGGTCACCGGCCCAGATGAATTGCGTGCCGTCATGCTTGATGACGGAAATGGGCTGGTTCTGCACGGCGTTTCTCACGATGTCGCGAAAACGCGTGTCGCCTTGAATGCTGCCACCCTGAATCACGGGATTTCCAAACACGTAGCCCGGGCGGATGATGTTGACCCGCATCGGCGAAACATGAGACTGCGCGGTGACAAAATTTTCGCCGGCGGCCTTCGTTGCGCCATAGAACGTCGCCGGATGCTGCTTCGTGGTGGCCGTGACACTTTTGAGTTCTTTCTCGGCTTCGTCCCGTCCGCCCAGGTAAAGGCTGTCATTCACCGCCGTGGACGAGGTGTAGATGAAGTGTTTCACCTTCGCCTGCGCCGCCGCGTCGGAAAGGAACACGGTCGGGAGCGTGTCGTCGAGGAGAACTTCCCATCCGGTTTTCTTGGTATAGTTCAGCGCGACCAGGATGCAGGCATCCTTTCCGGCGACCAGTTTCCCGAGCAGCTTGCGATCGGTGATGTCGCCCTGCACGATTTCGAGCGCGCTGATTTTGTTGAGCTCCGGCACCTTGTTGCGGTTGCGGGCCAGGATGGTCACGTGATGTCCTTGTTTCACAAGTTCCATGGCCACGTACGAACCGATGAAACCCGTTCCGCCAGTCAAGAATACATTCATGGATTTGAGTCTCCGGATTTTTGCGGCCAGACGAAAGAAATTAATCTGCGGGCAACATCCGGGCGGGGCGTTTTGGCCGTGACACACCAGACAGGCAAAGGCATGCGTGTATTCTCTGCCAAAAGATATTTCCGAATAACCCTTGCCATTTCCCGGAAAGGTGCGACACTTTGCCCGTCTGTGTTAGATAGCTTAACGATTGCAAGGCATGGTAAATCTTCAGGTGAACTTCAGTTCAGTGATGATTTGAAATCCGATTAACGGGAACAGTCTGACAAGAGCAAGGTTAGTCTCACAGTTAAACATCACATGAGTAATAAATTGTTTGTAGGGAATCTTTCCTTCGACACCACTGAAAACGACTTGCAGGACGCCTTCGCGGCGCACGGCACGGTCGTGGAAACCAACCTGATGATGGACCGGACCACCGGCCGTCCCCGTGGTTTTGGTTTCATCACCATGAACTCGCCGGAAGAGGCGCAGAAGGCCATTGCGGCGCTCAACGGCTCGCAACTGGGCGGTCGCGCCCTCACGGTCAACATCGCCAAGCCGCGCGAAGA
>DLMG01000298.1:12708-14854 GCA_002479245.1 Verrucomicrobia subdivision 3 bacterium UBA7542
GGCGGTCGTCGTGAATACGGCGGCAGCGGTGGCGGTCGCAATCGCTACTAATAGCGCTTGAGATTTCACGGCGGGGCCTGGGGAAAACCAGATCCCGCCTTTTTTTGCAAATTATTTCAGTCCCGTGACCTCGGCATCGAAGGTCATCAGCGGTCTTCCGCTCTCAACGGCAATCTTCGACCCCACAAACCGGATTTTCCTGGCGAAATAAATCTTCATTCCGGTTTTGGCCGAAATGTTCACATTCGTAAGCGTCACATTGGTAATGGGCGCTTCCGGCAAACCCCGGATCGTGCCGGCGGTCGGACAATTGGTCGCGGTCACGTTGCGGATGATGATGTTCCTGTTGAAGGGCGTCCGGTCAGTGATGGGTTCGGGCTGCTCGGTTGAAGGGTCCTTGGGCGCATTCCGTTCCGGATAATAATCAATGATGTAAATCGGGTTCTTCACGGCCGTCATCTTGAGGTTTTCATACGTGCAATTCTGCAGCAAACCGCCATTCTCGCGCGTCGTCTTGATGCGGATGCCGGCGTCGGTCTGGTCGAAAGTGCAATCACTTACCGTCAAATCTTCAATTCCGTTGGCGGTGCCTGAGCCGACCGAACATCCGTGCCCGTGCCCGAACGTGCAATTTTTGACCGTGTAATTTTTGTTCCCCGGAGTGCGGCTGCCGGTGGGTTTGATGGCAATGTTGTCGTCCCCGACGTCAATCGTGCTGTCGGCGATGAGGAAGTTCCATCCGGAAGGGTCAATGCCGTCGGTGTTGGGGGCATCCGCCGGCGACCTGATGGTGATGCCCTGGATCGTCACGTCCATGCAATTCTGGGGCACCAGATGGAACATCGGCGAGTTGCTCAGGGTGACGCCGTGGACGCGCACCCGGGTGCAGTTCAACAGCTTGATCAGGTACGGCCGGGGCGGCATGGACCGGCTCGCCCGAAAGGCCGTCCACCAGGCATTGCCCTGGCCGTCAATCGTTCCCTCTCCGCTGATTTCGAGGTCATGTGCGCCGCTGGCGCTGATGCTGTCCTGATATCTCCCACTGGCGGCCGGGTAATTCGTCAGTTCGTCACTGATTAAAATAAATGCGTCCTTGGCGAGATGCAGATTGATGCTGCTGGCGAGCGTGAATGGCTTGGTCAGAAATTTCCCGGCCGGAACCAGCACTGTGCCTCCTCCGGCGGCGGAAGCCGTATCAATTGTCTTCTGAATGGTGGCGGTGTTCATCGTCTTGCCATCGCCGACCGCGCCATAGTCGGTGACGTTGAATGTCGCATCGGGAATCACCGGCAACGGGATGCTTTGCGCCGGGACACCGAAGGCGCACGCGAGGACGAAGCCGGCAACCATTACGGTGACACAAGTTTTGGAAAGACTCGTGTAAGAATTCATTTCGCAAGGATAACGCCGCCCTGAGAAGGGTCAAGGTTTCAGCGCGGTTCGCCATGGCACGCTATGGCCGCGACACAAACGGATTGCCTTTGATGTAAAACCGCAAATGCCGCTTCGCCCAATGCCGGGCGTAATCCACACCCACACGCGGGCGCTTCACAATCACCACCGGTCCGGCTTTCGGCGGCGCGGCGATGTAAAAATCGTCACTGAGCAGGTCGTGCGCGTTCAGGCGCCGGTCAATGTGCAGTGCGCGGCAAAGCAGGCCGGGGCCGCAGGTCCGGCCCCCGACATGGCGCACCGGCTCGATGGCGCGCAACAAGACGGCGGACGCATGACCTTCGCGCTCCGTCACCACGTTCATGCAGTGATACATCCCGTAGATGAAATAGACGTAGGCGTGGCCCGGCGGACCGAACATGACCTTGGTCCGCTCGGTCAGCCCCCGGGCCGAATGCGCCGCGAGATCGTGCGGGCCGAGATACGCCTCCACCTCCACAATCCGGCCGAGGCGCTCCCCATGGACCAGATATTTGCCCAGCAATTCCCTCGCGACCACAATCGTGTCCCGGTCGTAAAATGAGCGCGGCAACTTTCGCATGGCGGCACTATACCAGAAGCAATGCAAAGAAAAGTCTCATGCTTTGGAAAAGGGAGCGGAAGTTTGCGCGCAGGCGCAATGCCAATACCATTTCTCAGGAACAATCGGTCCAATGGTAGGGCGGCGCTGTCGAGACTGTCTCAAAACTCCGGC
>DLMG01000112.1 GCA_002479245.1 Verrucomicrobia subdivision 3 bacterium UBA7542
TCGCGGCGAGCGAAAGAATCCGGCTGTCCACGCTGTTGCCATTGACGTGAGCGTCGCCGTTGACGTGGCCGTTTTTTTGAAAGGCGATTTGTAATTTGCCGCCATTGGGCAATTTCACGCCTTCGCTCAGGCTGCCCTCGCCGCGGAAACCATCGAGCATCCGCGACACGCTGCGCGCATTCTGGCCCAGTTCGCTGGACTCGCGTTTGAAACGGTCAATTTCCTCGATGACTTCAATGGGAATCAGGACGTGGTTGTCCGCAAAGCTCAGCAGGGAATTGGGGTCGTGAAGGAGGACGTTGGTGTCGATGATGTAATTTTTCACGCGCTGAAATCGGTGTGTTTAACGGTCTGCATCCGGCGGTGCCATTCCTGGATTTGTTTGTGCCGTTTGGGCAACTGGTAATGGCCGGAGTAGAGAAAATTTTCGAGCATGCCGAACAAATCGAAGTCCACAAAACGCGGGCGGTCATCCAGCAAATGCGGTTGATGCGTCAAAATGATCTCGAAAGGGATCAACCGCTCTTCCAACTGTTTCAGCCAGAATTTCTGCTCCTTGCACCATTGGTCAATGCAGCCGCGGCCAAACTTGCGCTCCTTGAACCGCAGAAAATCAAGTTGCTCCGGCGCGGGTACGTTTTCCTTCCAATAAATATCATTCAACCGGAACGTCGAGCCTTCGATTTCATTTTCGATGAACCGCCAGAGAACGGATTGGACCCCGCGCCATTGGGATGGAAACAGGCCGAGTTCGAGTTCCTCGTCAAGGTATTTGGCAATGACCTGCGAGTCTTCATTGATTTCAAAAACCACGTTCCGGCCGTCCTTGATGATCGGCACGCCGTAATAACGCTGTTTGGTCAGCTTCCAAACGAGCGAGCGGTCCTGCGAAGGGATGTTGGTGATTTTGAAGCGGACTCCGGCAAACTCCAGGATGCGCCGTTGAACGATGCAGAACGGACTCCACGGAAACTGAATCAACTCAATCATGTCAAAAGTTCAAATTGCGTCACTGACGGGCGCACTTTAGGACTCGCTCTCCACGCTGACAAGCGCAAACACCGCTTTACACTTTCGCGCCGCGGGACTAAAGTCGCCACATGGCTTCTGATTACGATGCAACGGAGTTTGTGGACACGGATTTTCAAGCGCAAAAATCGCCTTACGGCACGCCCGCACCCAACGACCCGCTCCGCGCGCCGACGCGCGACGAGGTGGATCGCAAGGTCGTCGAGGCGCAGCAAAAACTCGCCGAGTTGAAACACGCGCAGGATGATTTGGAGCGCGAACGCGCCGCGCTCGAGGAATTGCGCCGCCGCCAGACGGAATTTCAAACCGGCCGCCAGGAAATGATTCACCATCTCACGCGCGGCCTCGGCCTGCTCGAAGAAGCCGAGTTCAATGCCCGCCGCGATGCCGAGCAAATGGTCAAGACCGTCACCGATTTCCGGGACGCCCTCGACAAAATCCAGGCCATCCACGATGAAACGTGGACGAAGGATAATTTCAGCATCGAACTCACCCGCGGCCTCACCACCATCGAAAACGCGCGCATGGAATGGAACGCCGCGCGGCTCAAATTTTCCGTCCTGGACGGCGAAAAGGGTGGCGGCGACGCCGCGCTGCCAGCGCCCGAACCCGAGCGGTTGCCGTTCGCCAATGCCAGTTTTGGCGAGTTATGCCGATTTGGTCTGGCGATGACCTGGCCGCTGGTGCTGATTGCCCTGGCCGTGCTGGTCGCCGTTTTGATGCGGCGCTGAAATTGTCGTATGGGGCCCGCGAAGAAAAAAAACGACCCGATTTCCGACCGTTCGCGCGCCCTCAACGACCAGATTGCCGCGCTCGAATCCGAAATCAAGAAGCTCGATACGCAACTTCAGCGCGTGTCCACGCCGAAATTTCGTTCCACCGCCATTCCGCACGGTGCGACCATCGCCCGCGCGCACGAACCAGCCCCGTCTCCGCCGCCACCGGTGCATGAGCCGGTTTTTGAAGAGGTAAAATCCTTGTCTGACACCGAGGAGACCGCCGCGCCCGATCAATTCAACGATCTCGGAGTGCGTAAATACGATTTGCCCGCGCTCTTCAATCGCATCCGGAACCATTTCCGCCGGCCGACCACCAGCAATCCGCGGCTCGTCGCCTATCTGGCCGCCGGTGGCGTGCATGGTCTTCGTCCGATGCGCTACGAGAAGCGCATTGCGCGCAACCGCTTCATCTTTTTCGCCATCATATTATTCGTCATCCTGTTCGGCACCATCTGCGTTTTCATACGCAACCACTGAGTGAACTGTGGATGAAATCGCAATCTGTCAAACTGCCGATTTTCACAAGCGACGGCCAGTTTGTCGCACGCTATTCGGAAAAAGGTCTGGCGGAACTGGACTTTCCATCGGTGGGGCGAGCGCCTGTCGGGTCGAAGTCAAACGAAGACCGATCCTCGCGAGCCGTCAGTTGTAGGAGACGAGGTAACGAGTCTCAAATTTCTTCAGCTTCCGGCGCTTTAGTCAGAGACTCCTCACGTCGTCTCCTACAAATTCCCGCCAAAGTCCGCCGCTGGCATCGCGCCACCGCTGCCGCGTTAAAAAATATTCTCGCCGGACGTTCGCCCGGGAAATTTCCGCCGCTTGATTTTTCCAATGGCACAACGTTTCAACGGAAGGTTTGGAACACGTTGCGGAAAATCGCCCGTGGCCGGACCAAAAGTTACGGTGAAATTGCCCGCGCCGTGGGCAAACCAAAGGCCGTCCGCGCCGTGGGTGGCGCGTGCGGCGCGAATCCAATCCCGGTTTTGATTCCGTGCCATCGCGCGGTGGCGGCAAACAAAAAACTGGGTGGCTTCTCCGGCGGATTAAACCGGAAGCGCGAACTGCTCGCGCGGGAGGGTATTAAACCTTAACTACCTTTGCCCGTCGTACCATGCACGGGCAGCTTCGCGATTGGCCGTGAAATGGTGCGGTTTGAAAATAATATGATACAGCAGGCCACACACTCCCCGGAACAGCCGGGGGACTGAAAGATCCTGCCTTCGCCGCGCGGAGGTAACGACTGGATGCCGGTGCAGGATCACGAATCGTTTTCCGGTTTCCTTTGCCAGCTTTTTCAATCGCCAGCTCAGTTCCAACTCCTCACCGGCGAACGCTTTCTGGCTGAAGCCGCCGAGTTTTCGGAACGCCGCCGTTTCGACGAAGATGAACGCGCCGATGAGCAATCGCCGCCAACGGAACCCAAAGTTCACGAGCCGTGTAATCAGGGCGACGAAAAAAGTCCCTCGATCCCAGCGAAGGGTCGCGCCACCTGCCAGACAATTGCCGGAGCAGATTTCTTTTGCCATGTCGGCAAACAATTCCGCGCTGGGATGGGAATCGGCGTCCACAAAAACCAGCCAGTCGCTAGTGGCCGCCGTCGCCCCGGAATTTCGCGCTCGGGAGATTTGATTGACCGGCTCAAATACGACGGTTGCGCCCGCCGCCCGCGCGATTTCCGCCGTCCGGTCATTGGAGTTATTGTCGCAGACGATCAATTCGGTTTCCCATCCGCATCGCGCGAACGCGCCGCTCGCCGACTTGATCTGCATGAGGGTTTCGCCCAGCAGTTTTTCCTCGTTGAAGGCCGGAACGACGATGGAAATTTTCACCGCGAAAGCGTAACGGTTTTTGTGAGACGCTCAAACCTCAAAGTCTGCCCTGACAAATTCATTCCGCCGTCAGCCGGATGATTTCGTGCAATGTCGTCTGCGGTTTGAACTTCACGAAACGTTCCAGCTTTTTCACCATCGGCTTGCGCCTCCGCATATCATCAAACTCCGGGGCACTTGTCGCGCCGAAGCCTTTTGGCGTAGGCGGATAGGCTTTGGCATACGGCACGAGTTGAATCTTCGATTTTGAATCCAGCGTTTTCACCACCAATCGCGCGAGTTTGAGGATGCTGGTTTCCTCTGTGCCACCGACGTTGAAAATTTCGCCGCGCGCCTTCGGACAATTTTGCAATCGCACCAGTGCTTCCACCGCGTCGCCTACGTGGCAAAAGCAGCGCGTTTGCGTGCCATCGCCGAAAACCTTCAGTGGTTCGCCCTTTTTCGCCGCGGCGATGAAACGGGGCAGCACCATGCCATAGCGACCGGTCTGGCGCGGGCCGACGGTGTTGAACAGCCGCGCGATGATGACTGGCAGCGATTTTTCCCGCGCGTAGGCCAGCGCCAGGAATTCGTCAGTCAGCTTCGAGCAGGCGTAGCTCCAGCGTGATTGCCCGGGCGGGCCGATGAGCAGATCGTCGTCCTCACCAAACGCGGGCTTCTGGCTCTTGCCGTAAACCTCCGAGGTCGAGGTGAGCAGCAGCGGCGTGCGTCTGGCCGCGGCGGCCCGCAACAAAACCTGCGTCTCGTGAAAACTCGACTCCAAAACGCTCAATGCGGATTTCACCACCAACTCGACGCCGACCGTCGCCGCCAGATGAAAAATGAATTCGGCGTTTGCGGCCAGTTTCGACAGTCCGGCGCACGCGGAAATTTTCGATTGGACCACGCGCAGACGTGGATGCGATTTGACCGTGCGCAGATTGTCCAGGCTGCCGGTCGAAAGGTCGTCAATGACGACGACCTTTTTGCCCTCGGCCAGCAGACGCTCGACAAGGTGCGACCCGATGAAACCCGCGCCGCCGGTGACGAGAATATGTTTTGTGCGGTTCATTTTAATGCAGTAGCCAGGGCTTCAGCCAATTTCTGCCGGAATTCCGGGTTCTCGATCAGCCTGGCTTCGTGCGGATTCGACATAAAACCGCCTTCAATCAAAATCGCCGGGCGATTTTGTCCGCGCAAAACCGTGTCGAACCGTGAATGACAGACGCCGCGATCTTCCAGGTCCGTCGCGCGCAACAAGGCGCTGTGGACACGGACAGCGAGTTGGAGATTTTGCGCGTCATAAGCGTTGTTGGGAAAAATCTGCGACCAGATATCAGGATAACCGCGCGTCAACGTGGACGGCATACCGGTCGGCGTAATGCAATAGGTTTCAAGACCGCCGGGCTTTTTATCGCGATCAGGTGTGGTATTGAAATGCAGGCTGATGAACACGTCAGCATGATGCGCTTCGGCGAACACGACGCGATCTGCATTGGTCACGTACACGTCACTCGTGCGCGTCAAAAACACCCGCCAGCCCTCCTGTTCGAGCAGCGGTGCCAGCCGTTTTGCCCAGTCAAGCGTGAATTCTTTTTCAAACCGCCCGTCAAGAACGCTGTGCGTGCCGACGTTCACCCCGCCATGGCCGGGATCAATCACAATGACGCGATTGCCAAACGTCAGCGGCGACCCGGACATCAACGGTTCAAGGTTTTTCTGCAAATCGAGGCCGTGGACGAAAATCTGGTCGTCAATGAATTCCGGGGCGAAACCGAGTTGAATTTCTGTGCCGTTCCAGGTCGCGTCGCGGCTGCCGATTTCCAAAACCATCGTGCCGTTCGCCGAACCCACCGCATACGTGGCCACGGGCGTACCGGACAACCGATGCGGCGCGCCGATTTTGTTTTCGGCGGCCAAGCGATTGAGCGAAGTCCACGTTGTCACCGGCGCGGCGGGTGACGGATTTATCCTGGCTGCCGGCGTTCCCAGCCTGCTCGCCCGTGGGGCGGGGAATTTTTTAACGACGTTGGTATCCGACCAGTTCAGTGAAGATGCTTCATTGGACATGATCGGCGGCGACGAAATGATTTCTTCCGGCGGGGTTGACGTGGTTGCACACCCCGCCCAAAAGAACGCCGCGACAAATATGATTGCCAGTGACTTGGACACGCAGCCATTGTGCGGATGGGGAAACCGGACTCAAGCTGTTTTGATAAATTCCCAATCGTCCTCGTTCTCGTCCTCGTTCTCGTAATCGTATCGCCGGTTTCGAGGACGAGGACGAGAACGAGGACGATTCTCGCGCGCGGCTTGTCCGCGACGTTGAATTCGTTCATAATTTGCCAGCGACAAACGCCTTTGATTGAAAATACTCGTTGCCATCACCGGAGCCAGCGGCGCGCTTTACGCGCAGCGGTTGCTCGATAATTTGGATTCCCGCGCGCATGAAATTCACGTCGTGATGAGCAATTACGCGCCGCAGGTCATCGCCGAAGAACTGCCCGGCGGCCTGCGCCTGCCCGCTGGCGTCAGGACGCACAACGTCAAAAGCATGAACGCGCCCTTTGCCAGCGGCTCGAACCCACCCGATGCGATGGTGGTCATTCCCTGCACCATGGGCACGATGGGCCGCATCGCGCACGGTTACAGCGAGGACGTTTTGCTGCGCGCAGCGGACGTGGTGCTGAAGGAAAGAAAAAAACTGATTCTCGTCCCGCGCGAGACGCCGTTCAGCCTGGTGCATGTTAAAAATATGGAACTGCTGTTGCTGGCGGGCGCGGTGATTCTGCCGGCGAACCCGGGTTTTTACGCGAACCCGAAAACAATTCAGGATGTCGTGGACACGGTTGTTGCACGTGTGCTCGATCATCTCGGCGTGGCGAACCAACTCGCGCCGCGGTGGAATGAGGAAAAGGAATGAAATGAAAAAGGGGAAACATCCATTCAAACGCTGAAAACCTTGAACCTTGAACTTCGAACTTTGAACCCTGAACAGAAAAAAATCGGACAGCGCACATCCACTGAGAACACAGGCCGGAAATATGACCTGGAAGAGCGGCTCTTGGAATTCGCCTCAGCAGTGATTGATGTTTCGGAGAAATTGCCAAACTCGCGGGCAGGGAATCATATCGCGGGGCAATTTCTGCGATCAGGAGCTTCGCCTTATGGGAATCACGGCGAAGCCCAAGCACCGGAATCCGCCGAAGATTTCATCCACAAAATGAAAATCTGCCTCAAGGAATTGCGTGAAACCCGCCGTTGGGCGCGTTTGATCGAGCGAAAGCGCTGGTTGCGAGAAGATCCCCAGCTTGTGTTTATACTGAGTGAGAGCGAGGAGCTGATTCGTATTTTTAAGGCCAGCGTGCAAACCGCCGAACGAAACAAGCTCGTCAAAAAGCGCACTGGAACCGTATCGCCACCAAAACCTGGCACGCCGTAGTTGCAATAATTCAAGGTTCGAGGTTCAAAGTTCAAGGTTCAATGTTATCTTTGATTAAAAAATGGGCTTCCTTCGTGCGCTTCTCGCACACGGTCTTCGCACTGCCCTTCGCGCTGGCGGCCATGGCCGTCGCCGCGCGCGAGAATCGCGGCTGGCCGGGTTGGCGGACGTTTGGACTGGTTCTCGCAGCGATGGTCTGTGCGCGAACGTGCGCGATGGCTTTCAACCGTATCGTGGACCGCAAATCCGACGCGCTGAATCCGCGCACCGCCGGCCGCCATCTGCCCACCGGACAAATTTCACTGGCGGGGGCAATTGCACTCTGCATTCTGTCGGCGGCTGGTCTGATCGCCGTCAGTTGCCTCCTGAATCCGCTGTGTTTTTACTTGTCACCCGTCGCGCTCGTGGCGATTTGTTTTTATTCGTTGACCAAGCGGTTCACGGATTACACGCACGTTTTTCTCGGCCTCGCGCTCGCGCTCGCGCCGGTGGGCGCATGGCTGGCGGTGAAAGGTGAATTCGGCTTCGCGTCACCCGCAGGCATGTTCTCGTCGCCCGATTCCTTTTGGGCTTGGGAACAGGCAGCGCGTGTTGGCATGCAGCCGGTCGTTCTTGCGTTGGCGGTCGTGCTGTGGCTCGTGGGCTTCGACATCATTTACTCGCTTCAGGATTACGAGTTCGACAAAGCGCACGGGCTGCACTCACTCGTTGTGGCGTGGGGACAAAAGAATGCGCTGCAAGCGGCGTTCCTCGCGCACATGGTGATGTGCGGGCTGCTGCTCGCGTTCGGTTTGCTCTGCCGATTTCGCATCGCGTATCTCGTCGGCTGGATGATCATCGTCGGCTGCCTCGTGCTGGAACACTGGATTGCGCGCCGCCGCAGTCTCGATTGGATCAACCTCGCGTTCTTCCGGCTCAACGCCGTTGTAAGTGCGGTTTTTTTAATCGTGACGGTGGCGGAAGTGGTGTTTCAGGGCGGGTTTCGGCTGCGATGATGCATTGGGAACATCCAACAACCAACGCCCAACATCGAACATCCAATGATGCTATGGCCCCGTTCCATTGGATGTTGGGCGTTCGATGTTGAATGTTGGATGTTTTCTAATTTTTCCCGGTAACATCCGTCGTGATTTGCTTCTGAGTTGGGTGTATGAGTGGCACCAAAGTGACCCCGTCTGACATCCCGAAATGTCCGCAATGCGGCACGCCACTGCTGGCTGGCGCACTTGCCGGACTCTGCCCCGCCTGCCTCCTGAAACAGGGCGCCGACGAGACCGCCATGAGCGGACAGGCGCCACCGTTCCAGCCGCCGTCTATTTCCGAACTGGCGCCGCTGTTCCCGCAGCTCGAAATCCTTGAACTCATCGGCAAGGGCGGCATGGGCGCGGTTTACAAGGCGCGACAGAAACAATTGGAGCGCATTGTCGCGCTCAAAATTCTTCCGCCCGGCATTGGCCGCGCCGCCGCCTTCGCCGGGCGCTTCGCGCGCGAAGCCAAGGCGCTCGCGAAACTGAATCATCCCGGCATTGTCACGCTTTACGAGTTCGGCCACGTTCAAAGTAGCGCAGGCGTCTCGCCTACATCCGGCTCTCACCCCTCAACCATCAACTCTCAACCACTTTACTACTTCCTGATGGAATTCGTGGATGGCGTGAACCTGCGTCAGTTGCTGCACGCCGGACGCATCGCCCCGCGGGAGGCGCTGGCCATCGTCCCGCAAATCTGCGACGCGCTCCAGTTCGCGCATGACCAGGGCATCGTTCATCGCGATATCAAGCCGGAAAATATTTTGCTCGACCGGAGAGGCCGCGTGAAGGTGGCGGATTTCGGTCTGGCCAAGCTGGTGGGAGAGGTAGGGCAGACATTCCTGTCTGCCGGTCCCGGCGACTTTCCAGTCGCCAGTTCCAGCGGTGCGAACACGGGACAGGAAAGTCCCGTGAACCCGCAGACTGGAAAGTCTGCGCTACCGCCGCCGGCGCTGACCGATGCCGGCAAGGTCATGGGCACGCCGAATTACATGGCGCCGGAACAGGTGGAACATCCCAACGACGTGGATCATCGCGCGGACATTTACGCGCTGGGCGTGGTGTTTTACCAGATGCTCACCGGCGAACTGCCCGGCAAACCAATTGTTCCGCCGTCGTCCTGCACGCGCGGGATGGTCATTGACGTGCGCCTCGATGAAGTGGTGCTGCGCGCGTTGGAAAAGAAACCCGAACTCCGCTATCAGCAAGTCAGCGAAGTCAAGACGATGGTGGAAACCATCGTTGGTAACGCCGTCGTCCCGCCGGCCGAACCGGGCGTCGCGCCCAGCTCATCGTCCAACAAATTTGTCAACGAGCCGCCCAGCGCGACGCCGGACGGAGCACGCGGGATGCGCACGCTCCCCGAAACTCCGCCGCGCTTCTCGCGCATGGCCTTCGTCGGTGCCGCATGGACGCCTTTCTTCCTTGCCGCGATTCTGTCCATTACTCTCGGTCAGGAACAGTTTCCCCAAGCCTACGGCAGCCTGTCCCGGTTGTTGCTCTTTCTGGGGCTGGCCGCGCCGGTGACCACGACAATTTTTGGCTGGCTGGCCGTCGCACAAATCCATCGTTCAGCCAGAAGGTTTCACGGATTGGAACTGGCGGTGTTCGACGGATTGCTTTTCCCATTGCTCGGATTGGATGTATTAATCGGGGTCTTGTGGTTGGTGCTGGCAAAAACTGCAGCCAGTTGGAAAGGTCTCAATGGCTCGCTGTTTGTCAATTTATGGGACTTTGCGTTTTGGATATTGCTCCTGATCGTGATTTGTGCGGTCGTTGATTTCCTGATTGTCCGCCGGATCTGGCGCGGGGCGAATCAGCCACCCGAAGGCATGGGTGCTTCAGCCAAACCCCGTTGGACGAGAGGCGTCTTGCAGGCTTCTGTGTTTGGGATGCTGGCGCTGGGTGTCATCAGTTTTACCACGGCGTCCCTGGTCTTGTGCGCCCGGAATGTGGACAACGTGAATCGGCCATTTGTGGATGACCCGCAGGCGATCGGCCAGTGGACCAGTGTTGATTTCGTCGGAGCACCGGAAGATTTCAAGCCCGGCTCGCGGTTCTCCCAGTTTGATTTGCCCGTCTTTCAAAAGTTCACCGTGTTGCCCGGCGGCAGGACGAGCTATCGATGGCTCACCTGGACCCGGGGAGTGATCATCAACCCAGGCGAGAGAACGGCGGCTGGTTACGAGATCAGGAACCTTGCCGGGACCAATTTCATGTTCGTGGAATGGAAAAATGGTGATTATATCCTCTTTCATTCAAAGCCTGGATTATACGTGTTGCGCCAGAACGGAGAGGCAAATCCCAACTTTTACATCGGCCAGGCTTCTTTCCCCAAAGGCGATTCCATTGAAATCACCTCTGTCGAGCGAACCCCGGAACGGATGGTGGTTAAAGGCCATTACAATCTGGTCAGCCATGATCAGGCGCTGCTGGCGCTTTACATCACCACTTCAACTAATATACGTGTTCCGGAAGACTCACAACAGCGGATGCAGATTTCCAAAGGGCGCGGCGATTTTGAATTGATTCATTCCCATCTTGTTCCGGGGCTGCCCCATGTGTGGATGTATGCCGATGGCGAAACACTCGCCAATCTCTATTTTGGAACCAAGGCCGAAGCCCTTGAAGAGAACAAGGCAAACTGGATCACCAATGCCACGCTTGCCTCCGCCAAACGTCATTTGCGCAAAGAAGACACTTATACCATAACATCCGTTCTCCAGGTTCTTAATCCCGTCAATCCTGCCGACATGAACGATGATTTTCAGGACGCGCGGGTGCTGGCACAGGACAAAGACTCCTGCACGGTCGAGGTGACCTATTATCCGTTCTACCAACCGGCCATTGGCGAGAACCCCAATTGGCGCACGGATGACGCTGGCATGACCCAATATCTCAAACCAACGGCCACCGAGAACTGGGACGAAGCCATGCGGCGTGATCTCATTGCGGAACTCCGTCAGGCGAACATTGACCCGGATCGCCTGACGGACAAGCAACTCGTCGAACGGGTCTCAGCGTGGGCCATGAACCGTGCCCATTCGACACATGCCTTCTCCATCTGGGGCGTCTATTTCCCGGATGGCAGGCCCGCAGTCTATCCTCCATTGCGGGACGCGTTTGATCGGGAGAAACCTGATCCGACCTGGACCGATCAGCAAATGTTCGAGCAGGAGGCGCTTGGCCGGTCCATGTTCTCCAACAAAGTGCATGGCGCCTGCACGTCGTCTTCAGTGTATCTGGCCACCATCTTCCGCGCCTTGGGCATCCCGGCCCGCATTGTTTTCTGTATTCCCCCGTTCGACCCGAACGACGACGCCCAGGCCCGGATGTTTTATGACAACATGCACCACAACCAGGTCCGGGAGACGGTCCGGGCTGCGCTCGACGGCACGGGCGGCTTTCAAGACCACATGTTCAACGAAGTCTATGTTGACCATCACTGGATGCGGCTCAATTACAAAACCCTGGGACAGCCAATCCTGGATGCCCATTATTTTGGACTCTTAACTCACATTTACACCTGCTCCGACCTCAGTCAGGTGCCGCTGGCGCAGACTTGGGGAATGCGTTACTTCAAATATCCGGCAGACCAGCCGAAATTCTCCTCGGTGAACCCGTATCGTCTGATCTCCATTCACGACCATTTCGGTGCCAACGCACGTCTGGACAACCCGCCGGTTCCGGTGGCCGAATTGCGGACGGTTACGATCATCGGGCTCTATCCCAAAGGTTCTCCGGCGGTTCCGAAGTGGGTCGAGGAGGAGACCTGGCAGAAAACCGGGACGGATTTTCTTATTGCCAGTCAGGAATGGGGTCCCGATGGTTCTTACCACCGGATGAGCGCATTCGAGAAGCGGGCTGGGCAGGAGTTCCTGCTTACTGCATCGGGATATCCAACCGTTAAGGCCCACTTGAATCGCCTTACCTTGAGCAGCCGCGACAGCGGTTTCCAGGCATACGCCGCACAGTTCGCCACTGAAGACAAAGCCAAGCTGGTCCCCGGAGTCGCCTATAACATTCAGCCAATAAATATTAGCGAAACCTACCGATGGGTCGTAGCGCCGGACATCACGCTGCTTATGTTGAAAAACGACAAGCTGGCGCAAAGTGAAAACGCCCTTGAGAAAACTGCGAATTCCCCGGCTTCGACCAACTCGACAGCCACCGATATAAAAAATAATACCGAGGCAGCCGCATTGCCGGCGATCCAGGCCTGGCTGGGACTGGTGGACGGCGGACAATACGCCGAGAGCTGGCGGCAGGCGTCGGAAAGTTTTCACGCCATGGTGACGCAGGACGACTGGGTGGACAAAGTGGAGAGTGCCCGCAAGCCGCTGGGGAAATTGCTCTCCCGCAAAGTGGAAAAGGCGGAGCCGAACGGTTCGTATTTCGTCGCGAAATTCGACAGTTCATTCGAAGCCTTGAAAGCCTCGTCCGAAACGGTCACGTGTGTATTGGAAACGAACGGACAGTGGCGGACAGTGGCTTATCTCATCGTCCCCCGCGGCATCACCAACAGCGCGGCGGTTGAGCCGGCGCAAAGCTGGTTGCGGGACATTGACAACGGCAACTACGCGCAAAGCTGGACCAATGCCGCGGCGTATTTTCAACAGGCGATCACTTCGGAAAAATTGGCGGAGTCGTTGCAACAGGCCCGCAAACCATTGGGACCACTGGTTTCCCGAAAAATCAAGTCGGCGCAGGAACTGGCGTCGCTTCCGGGCGCGCCGGACGGCCGCTACATCGTTATGCAGTTCGAGACTTCCTTCACCAACAAGAAATCCGCGGTGGAAACCGTTACCTTCATGCAGGAAAAAGATGGCCAATGGCGGGCGGCGGGGTATTACATCAAATGATTTAACCAAACAAAAACCATGAATAAAGGAACCCAATGAAAATCAACCTGACTCAATCCTCATTCGTCAAATTGCTGTGTGCGGCCCTCCTGGCCGTTGCCGCTTCCGGTTATGCCGCGGAAAACAATGCCGGCGCGGAGAAGGCCGCAACTACGGCGGCCCAAACGTGGCTGACGGAGATTGACAATGGCGATTACACCCAAAGCTGGCAGGAGGCGTCCGCCTTTTTTCGGAGTGCGGTCACGAAAGACAAGTGGAAGACATCCTTGGAAACTGTTCGCAAGCCGTTGGGCAAACTGACGTCCCGCAAAGTGAAGAAGGCGCAGTCTGCCGCGTCGCTTCCCGGCGCGCCTGATGGTCAATACGTTGTGGTGCAGTTCGACACCGTGTTTGCGGACAAGCCATCCGCAGTCGAAACCGTCACGTTCATGCTGGAAAATGATGGCCAATGGCGGGCAGCGGGGTATTTCATCAAATGATTTGATCAACCCAAACCATCAACCGTGTTGGCCGATGAACGACACGCCCATTTATATTTCAAAGCGGACAGGCAAAGGCCTGTGGCAGGAATACCGTATCTACCCGGACCGGCTGGAACTCCAAGCGTGGGTGCTTTTTCACACTGTCGTCATTCCCGTCCGCGAAATCCGGAGCATCGAAGTCCGTCCATCCTTTTTTGGCGGCCGGAAAGGTTTCACTTGGGGGGTAAAGATTGATAACTGTGACCTCTGCCGCCACGTTTTAATCCAGCGAACGTCGGGGTTTTTCAAACGTATTGCATTTTCACCGGATGACCCGGAAAAATTCGTGGCCGTGTGCCAATCCATCATGCCGGGAACTGTTTGACCTCCGAACATTCCAATCAGCGTTCAGGCGCGTTTGCTTATGTAGGAGACGAGGTAACGAGTCTAAAACCACAGTTAATAGTTAGAGACTCCTTACGTCGTCTCCTACAATTTCTGAAATGACCTCTGAAGCTTCCACGCCATCCACGGGCGCGCCCGGCGACATTTTCGCCACGACGCACTGGACGGTCGTGCTCGCGGCGGGCAAACGTTCCACGCCGCAATCCGACCGGGCGCTGGAGGAACTGTGCCGCACCTACTGGTTCCCGCTCTATGCCTACGTCCGCCGCCGCGGCCATTCGAAGGAAGACGCCGAGGACCTCACCCAGGAATTTTTCGCGCGGTTCCTGGAAAAAAATTATCTCGAAGGTCTGAGCGCCGAACGCGGCCGTTTCCGCGCCTTCCTGCTCGCGTCCTTGAAACATTTTCTGGCCAATGAATGGGACAAATCCCGGCGCCAGAAGCGCGGCGGCGGCGTGACGCCGCTGTCCCTTGACTGGCAGACCGCCGACACGCAATTTCAAATCGCCGCCACTACCGAGCCGAGTCCCGACAAGGCGTTCGACCGCGAGTGGGCCGTGACCCTGCTGGCCAAGGTCATCGAGCGGCTGCAGGCCGAGTGCGAGGCGGATGGCCGGGGAAAACAGTTCACGGAACTGAAAATCTTCCTCACCGCCGGCAAGGGTGCGTTGTCCCATGCCGCCGCCGCCAAAACGCTGGGCCTGGACGAAGGCGCGGTGCGCGTGGCCGTGCATCGGCTGCGGAAACGCTACCGGCAACTGCTCCGTGACGAAATCGCGCAAACGCTGGCCGATGCCGCCGACGTGGACGAGGAAATGCGTGCGCTGTTCGGGGCGTTTGCGACATAACGTGCTTCCGGCATCCTGCCGGAAGAACATTTTTGAAAACCAAGTCAGAACCGCCGGCAAGATGCGCGGCAGCACGTTGTTGGCGTATTTGCCTTACTCCACGGAAGATGCTAACTCTGTAGCCGCGCTTGTGAAAGCGCGGATTGGTCCGCCGATTCACATCGGCGGCTACGAACAAAATGAACTTCTTCGTTCAACGCAGCGAACTGCGCGACCTTTACGACAAGGTGGCCGCCGGGGAACGCATTTCCGAGGCCGATGCGCTCCGGCTGTTTGAATCCAAGGACCTGAACGCCGTCGGTACCATCGCCGATCTCGCGTGCCAGAAAAAGGTGGGGAACCGTGCCAGCTACATCATCAACCGCTACGTCAACTACTCCAACTATTGCATCTTATCGTGCCAGTTCTGCTCGTTCGCGCGCAAGAAACGCGACGCCGACGGCTTTGAGTTAACCGTCGAGCAGATTGTCGAGAAAGCTCGTGAAGCCTGGAAGCTGGGCATCACGGAATTGCACATCGTCGGCGGACTGCATCCGTCGCTGCCGTTCAGCTATTACACCGACATGCTCAAGGCGCTGCGCGCGCTCGATGCGCCACTTCCTGGGAGCGCCGGCGTCTCGCCGGCGGGTTCCGATAATGCGAATTCAGAGACATGCCGCCGGGACGGCGGCGCTCCCAGGCTGCATCTTAAATGTTTCACCGCCATTGAAATCCTGCACCTCGCCTGGCTGGCCAAAAAATCCGTCGAACAAACCTTGGTTGAACTGAAAGCTGCCGGACTCGATTCGCTTACCGGCGGCGGCGCGGAAATCTTTCGACCGGAAGTCCGCTCGGCCATCGCCAGGGGCAAGGAATCCGCCGAGGAATATCTGGACGTGCACCGCACGTGGCACAAGCTGGGCGGGCGCAGCACCTGCACGATGCTCTACGGTCACGTCGAATCGCTGGCCGACCGCGTGGACCATCTGCGGCAATTGCGAGCATTGCAGGACGAGACGCACGGGTTCGTGGGCTTCGTGCCGCTGCCGTACCAGCCGGAGGACAACGACATTCCGGTGGAGAATCCGCCAACCGGTTTCGACGCGCTGCGCACCATCGCCGTGAGCCGCATCTATCTCGACAACTTCGACCACATCACGGCGTATTGGGTGGGCATGGGACTGAAACTCGCGCAGGTGGCATTGAGCTACGGCGCGGACGATTTGCACGGCACCATCATCGAGGAACACATCTTCCACATGGCCGGCGCGACCTCGCCGCAGCTACAGACCGAGGCGGAAATGATCAAAGCCATCCGCGAAGCCAGCCGCACACCGGTGCAGCGCAACACGTTTTACGAACCGCTTAAAGTCTTTGAAAGCCCGCCGGAACCCACAGCAACGGAAAATTCGGCGCGCTCCAAAGTGCTGGAGGATAATCTGGCGACGGCGTGACCTATGACTGAGGAAAATCGTGATAGGAGCGGAAGGTTAAGAGTTCCATTCTTTGTGAAACTCATTCGTGAGTTTGTTGATGAGCGGCGTAAATACAGCCCCGACGAGTTTAAAACTTACGTAGAGGGACTTGGAATTCTCACGCGGGCGGATCGGGATTGCGAGAGCAACGGCTACGAAAAATGGAAGCACCGAATTGACCGGGCGGCACAGAAAGTTTTTACTGACGTTTGATGACGACATAACGAATGGGCTCGAAAGCACAAGTTTTGAAGAGATCGCGGCTGACCCTGAATAAACAAATCGCAGTTGCACCTACGCACGCAAAGAAGTGGGAAATTGCGCTTCACGGGGGCAATCCGCCAACAGCTATCTCAACGCCGTGCTGCTCACGCGCGGCATCGAGGGCGAAGTCATTTTTGCCACGCCCGCCCGGCTCGCCAAAATGCTCCGGTGCGGACGCCAGCTTAATTCGTCACACTGACGGCAAATCGCGGAACTTTTATTGCGAACAGACCATCCGGGAACTGAAGGTCAATGGTTTCGAGATCAGAATCTTCGCCGAGGAACTCGGCATCCTGTGTTTCGCCGGGCTTAAAGCGGCGGCGCTTTGTTACACGACCGCCCAGCCGTTTGCGAAGGGCCAGGTCTATGTCTTCGACAAATTCAATTTTCATGGCATGCTCCATTGTCTGTTTTCTCAGGGTTGATGTGTTCGAAACTCGGCGGCGTGATCCGCCCAAGTCCAGAAGTGTTCGCCCCGGTTTCATACGGGAAGGAAACGGCAAGCCGCACGGTCAGGCAAGACGGATTGTAGAAATTTCACTGTCAGCAGAACAAACCTGGGCGGTCATGACATAAAAAAATGCCTGCCTTGGCTCCGATGCACTGGCATTCTTCCCGCCAACGAATGAGCAAAGCTTCAAAAAATCGAGCCTGCCCGGTGGCCGGACGTGAAATTCCCGTCTCTGATTGCGTTGCGCACCGCCACAGTTCTTACGCCTGCCCGGCGACGTGCCCACATGATCCGTTTGCACCGGTGAATTATTCCCGGCTGCTCGAACTCGAAGGCAAGCTGGACCGCCAGAGCATGGATTACCTGCTGGAACACGCGGCGGACCGCCCGGCAATGGACAAGGCGCTGCAACAGGCGCACAGCCATCCCAGCCTCCATGCGATGCACGCCTGGTATGAATGGAATTTGTTCTTTGCGCCGGGCGCGGACGGCCTGACCTGCTGTCAGCGCTGGGAGAAGGCCGGTTTTCCCGAATTGAAGAGCGACCAGCGTGTCCTGTTGCGGGCCAAAATGAAGACCCGCATCGCGCTGGTGGAAATTCATCGCGTGCTGGATGGCGAGCGCGTGGAAGCGGTGGATTTGCTCGCGCCGGACGCGCTGCCAATGCTGTTTCAAGACCGTGGTCTGGCTGGCATGGCGGTTCGGTTTGCGAGCGTGCTCACCTGGATTTATCCCCTGCCGCATTTCTGGCGGTTGAGCGGCACGGCGGCGGTGATTACCGAAATGTCGCAGTTCTCACCCGAAGAAATCGTGATGGAAATCGTCCGGCATCTGGGCGGACCGGCAACGATGGACGGTGCGCGCCGCTGGCTGGCGGAACATTTCCTGCGCTTCAGCGACGCCCTGACGGCCACCTCGCGGTTGCGGCGGATGAAAATGTTCGCCGGAATGGACGCCCGCTATGGCAAGGCCGTGTATGAATTGAAATCGCCATTCGCTGAATGTCGCAAATGTCTGGACGATTTGTCCGACGTTGATGTGGATGACCTTTCCGACGCGGAACGCGGGGAAGGTTTTGCCGAGGCGCGCGTGTGGTTCACGGAGTCGGTGGCGGTGAAACAAGCCGTGCCGCCCGGCGGCCGCGCGATGCTCGGGCGGGTTTTGCTGGGCCAGGCGCACTGGCGGCTCGAAGCTTTCGGCGGCGAACGTTTCGCGCAGTTGCGACGGCAGTTTGAAGCTCATCTCGGCCAGCGCGTCCGGTTCACGAGTGAACGTCTTGACGATCTGGGCATGCGCATGGCCGCCAAGGAGCCGGTCGTGAACGAATCCCTCGTCCCGCCGCGCCTGCTGGAGGAACCACAAAAAATCCTGCTGGCTTCCTCCCGCGTCCCGCCGCTTCCCCCCGGCCTGTCGCGGGAGGAAGCCGAATTCGAACTGATGCGCGCCGCCGACCGCGCGTTTTTGGACGATAACATTCCCGCGCTGGACAACAAAACGCCGCGCGAAGCCGCCCGCGACCCGACATTGCGGCCCCGGCTGATCCGTTTGTTGAAGCAGCGGGTGCGCACGCACGACGAACGTAATCTGCAAACCGGGCGTACCGACGACATCAACTGGCTGTTGCGCGAACTCGGCGCGGATGAAATCATTTTCGATCCATCTCCGTGGCGTTCGCCATTGCCGGACCAGGCAGGGAACGACGATTTGCCGGATGGGGACGATTTCGCTGGCGAACCCGAACCCAATCCGAATCTTCCACCCGCTCCGCCGCTGCCGGCCACGCCGTTAAGCATCGAGGAGGCGGCCAAACGGCTGGACGACGCGGTGAACGCCTTCAAGACGGCGGCGGATGCCGAGGCGGCGCTCTTCGAGAGCGGCGCGATATTGATTGACGACGCGGACGAACTCACGATGGACGTGCTTTCGGATGACGAGTTTTCGTTCAGCCTCCCGTTTCTCATGCAAGCGTGGTTTGCCCTGGTGCCGCCGGGACATCGCCCGCCAAAAATTCATTTCCCCGACCTGGCGGGAGCGTTTGATCGCAACTGCCGCGACCTCGAGGAAACCATGAAACCGGGTTCGGTTGACGGATTGGTGAACTATGCAAAAACCAGTTGTCAGCCGGAACTGCTGTTGCTGCTGACCAATGAAATCCTGCATAGCGGCATGAACGCGCCCAAGAAAATCCGCCCCAGCGCCGGAGCATTGGGGATCATGCTGGCGCTCGTGAAAGCGGTCGTGGAGGAATTGGACGCGGCGTTGCGCCGCCGCGTCATCCATCGGTTATGAATTCTGCTGACACCCCCAAATTCCGCATCGGCTCGGTGCAATATCTCAACGCCGTGCCGCTCACGCGCGGCATCGAGAGCGAAGTCGTTTTTGCCACGCCCGCCCGGCTCGCCGAAATGCTCCGCCGCGATGAACTTGACGCCGCGCTGGTCAGCACGGCGGAGGTCCTGCTCACCGATCGCTATGACATCCTCGACGGCATTGCCATCGCATCGCTGGGTGAGGTTTACAGCGTGCTGCTCGCGCATCGCCGTCCGCTGGAAAGCATCACGGAGGTTTTCTGCCACACCGCGTCGTTGTCGGGCCTGAATCTTTTGAAGGTCCTGCTGGCGGAACGCGGGTTGAAGCCGGAGTTCAAACCGCTGCCGGACCCGAGCAAGGCGGCAGAGCACGATGCCGTTTTAATCATTGGCGACCCGGCGATTGATTTTCAACGCGCGCCGCACGAGCACGAAATTTTTGACCTCGGCACGGCTTGGTATGAACTGACGAATCTACCGTTCGTTTATGCCGTGTGGGCGTTGCGGCGCGGCATCGAAAACAAGGAACTGTGCCGCAACCTTCGGGAAGCAAAGAAATTCGGCCTCGAAACACTGAATTACGTCATCGAAACCCGCGAGGAATACGACGAGGATTTCCGCCGGGATTACCTCGGCTGGCAGGTCCACTACCACCTGGCCGAGGACGAGAAACGCGGCATCGCGAAATTCTGCGAACTGCTGCGCAAGCACGGCCTCGGCCCGGTGTATGAGCCGAAGTTTGTGAGTTGAAGAGTTTTCAGGGGAACATCGAACATCCAACATCGAACGCTGAACATCCAATGATTTCATTCGATGTTGGATGTTGGATGTTCAATGTTGGATGTTTTCTCCTTCCAATCGCGCCAGCGTTTCGGGGTCACGCACGTCCACCCAGCAGCCTTGAATTTCCAGGCCCGCCAGCTTTTGCCTGGCGGCAACCATGGCGCTGATGGCGTCGGTCAATTCATATTCACCGCGTGGGGATTTTTGCAGCCGCGCCGTGAAGCCGAACAACGCCGGGCGGAAAATGTAAATGCCCGCGTTATACCAGGCCGGGGCGCCGGGTTTTAGCCAGCCGTCGCGGCGCAACTGCTCCAGTTGTTCGCGTGACGGTTTTTCCACCAGCCGTTTCAGGCAGAATTGTTCGTCGAAAAAATTCAGCCCGCCCTTGGTCGCGTCCTCGCCGCGTGTGACGGTGATGACGCCCGCAAAATCGCCTTCGCCGAAGCGCCGCAGCATTTGCGGATACGTTTCGGGCGGAACCAGAATGTCGCCGTAAGTCAGGAGAAACGGCGAGTCGCCGATGAAATCCTTCGCCAGTTCCGGCGCCTTGCCGGTGCCGTCCTGCACGGCCTGCCGTCCGAACGCGACGCGCGCACCGAATTTTTTGCCGTCGCCGAAATGATTTTCGACCACCTCAGCGCGCCAGCCGGTGACGATGAAGATTTCGCGGATGCCCGCCGCGACGATGCCGGCGACAATGTGTTCGAGAATCGGTTTGCCCTGCACGCGAAGCATGGGCTTGGGCAACTCGTTGGTGAGTTCCCGCATGCGCGTGCCCTTGCCGGCGGCCAGAATCACAGCTTTCACGAGCGGAATTTAACCACGGACCTGTCCTCCGTAGCAATCCTGCGAAGGAGGATGAACACGGATGAACACGGATTTTTTTAATGCCAAGCACAAAGCCGATGGCAGAGTTAGGAAAATTTCATGCGCTCGAAAGTATTGGAAGAAAATCTGGCGACGGCGTAACGGAAAACACGGAAAGTTATGACTAAAGTGAATTTCAAAGAAAAACAGTCTGAATTCGTCTTGCAGCAATGCTTCGTAGCTGGCTAATTTCCATTCGTCGCTTTGCGACTTTGCGTCTTTGCGTTGAAAAATTCGTGCCCGCGCGAAATTAAAACTTCGTCAGTTTTTCCAGTTTCTTCACGCGGCGGGCAAGGGTCAGGGCAGTTGCGCCGTTGGCGGTCTAATGCTAGGGTTGCGGCATGACAACGGTTGAGCCTGGCACGCATATCGCACGAGACGAACGGGGCGTGGCGTGGATAGACGGAAAAAATGTGAAGGTCATCGAAGTGGTGCTGGATCATCTGGCTTACGGCTGGAGCGCCGAGGCCATTCACGAACAGCAGCCGCAGCTTTCGCTCGCGGAAATTCACTCGGCACTGGCTTTTTACTACGACCACCCGGCGGAGTTTGACGATCAAATCGCGCGACAGGAAAAAGAACTGGCCGCGTTGCGCGCCACCACCGGTGAATCCGCCCTGCAATATCGTTTGCGCAATCTGACCAAATCGCGGTGAGCCTGCCGCTCTACATGGATGTTCATGTGCCGCTGGCCATCACGCGGGGATTGCGGCGGCGGGGTGTGGAAGTTCTGACTTCGCAACAGGATGACACGGCCCAACTGCCGGATGACCAACTGCTAAAGCGTGCCGCCCAACTTGGTCGTATTTTATTCACGCGCGATCAGGATTTGCTGGCCGAAGCCGCCAAATGTCTGCGAAGCGGAACGCCCTTCGCCACGGTGATTTTTGCGCGGCAACTGGAAGTTTCCATCGGCCAGTGCATCACTGATTTGGAGATAATCGCCAAGTCGGCCACGCCGGAAGAAGTGATGAACCAGGTGGTTTATTTGCCGCTCTAAAACTTCGTGAGCTTTTCCAGTTCCTTCACCCGCCGATCAATGTCGGCACGTTTGATTTTGGTGGTGCGCGTCAGGCCGAAGCCTTCGCAGCAGAACGATGCCGTGACGCTGCCGTAAACCATCGCGCGCCGGATGTTGTCGTCAATCGAGCCTTTCGCGGTGGCGAGATAACCCATCATGCCTCCGACGAATGAATCGCCCGCGCCAGTCGGGTCTTCGACGGTGTGCAACGGATAGGCCGGGCAGATGAAAAATCCCTTCGGCCCGGACAGAATCGAGCCGTGCGAACCTTTTTTTATGATCACATACTTTGGCCCCAGCTTGTGGATTTTTTCCAGCGCGGCGAAGACGTTGTCTTCCCTGGTCAATTGCTGCGCCTCGCTGTCGTTGAGCACAAAGCCGTCGAGGCGCGGCAGCAGCTTCAGCAAATCGGGCAGCGCGATGTTCAGCCATAAATCCATCGTGTCGGCCACGACGAATTTGGGCCGGCGCATCTGGTCGAGCACGTGATGCTGGAGCGCGGGCGCGATGTTCGCCAGCAACACAAACGGTGTGTCCTGATGCGCCTTCGGCAGCGTCGGCGTGAAGGTCTCGAACACGCCCAGTTCCGTCGCCAGCGTGCGGCGGTTGTTCATGTTCGCCTCGTATTCGCCCGACCAATGGAATGTTTTGCCGGGCAAAATCTGCAAACCTTCGAGGTCAATCTTGTGCCGCTGGTAAAGTTGAAGGTATTTCTTCGGAAAATCCTCGCCGACGACGCCGATTAATTTCACCGGGCTGAAGAAACTCGCGGCCACGGCAGCATGACTGGCCGAGCCGCCAAGCAGGCGCGGGTTTTCCGCGTTCGGAGTTTTGATGGAGTCGAGTGCCGTTGAACCGACAATAAGAACGCTCATGTGAAATTTATTTGAAACGTGATGGCAAAACTAACTCACGGTTCGGTTTTACCAGACCAGCGAAAGCATCAAGACATTCCGGCAGAGAATGGCGCACTGAAAAGCGGTGTCGCGCTTCGCTTGCCACCGCAGTCCAAGACGCAAGCGAAACTCCAGTCGACACCCGGATGCGCTTGTTTTTTTGGAGTGCGGCGGCTATGACGCCGCTTTTTTGTTTTGCATTGTTCATAAAGGCGCCATCTTAATAGCCACTTTTGCCGCGTTGAATCAGTTCGATTTCGTAACCTTCCGGCGCGTCAATGAACGCAAACACTGTGCCGGTGGAAGTCGTCGTTGGGCCGTCGGAATACTTCAGGCCGTGCTTCGCGAGGTGTTTGCCGAATTCTTCGAGGTTGTCCACCTCGAAAGCCAGATGCGTGAGGTCGGGTTGCACCTGCACCGGGCCGCCGGCCGGGAAACTGCAGATTTCAATCTGCTCGTCACTTTCGGGGGCTTTGAGAAAAACCAGTTCCGAACCCCGCGGCGATTTGTGCCGCTTGATTTCTTCGAGGCCGAGCACGTCGCGATAAAACTTTATCGTGCGTTCCAAATCGTTCACGCGATAGCGCGTGTGCAGCAGTTTTGTGACCTTGCTCATGGGCGAAGTTTTAACAAGTCCAGTGTCCAAAGTCCAATGTCCAAAGGCGCGGGTAGTGTCCTACCCGCTGCGCGGGTGAATTGTGCCGATTGCGAAAACCAGTATGCAATAGTAGGCAGTTGGCTTGGCAGGGGAGTGACTTTGAGAATGGGACCAAGAATATGTTTGTAACGTGCGCAGGACACGCCGCTACGTGGAATGCTTTTCCCTCAATCTCTTTGCGACATCCTCCAGTGTTCCCTTGAAGGGTCCGGGTGT
>DLMG01000146.1 GCA_002479245.1 Verrucomicrobia subdivision 3 bacterium UBA7542
GAGTTTTGAGACAGTCTCAGCCGCACAGCCCAAACTTTCACCGGGCGGTCTTCCAAATCGTCACCAGCCCGCCCAGCCCGAACAGCAGCAGCACGCTCACGGCCGCCGCGCCGCTGCTGGCGTATTGCGGCAGGAATTGCAGCGACGCCGCGCCGACGCCGGGCCCGATGAAATTGCCCACGCCGATGGCGGCCTCGTGGATGCCGCCGTGTTCGCCCTTGTCCTTGCCCGCATCCATCGAATAGAACAGCGACGAGTAATAAATCAGGCCGATGGCGATGCCGAAAATGATCTGCGCCGCCAGCACCGCGACGAGGCTCGGCACAATCAGAATCGTCGCAAACGAGACGATGAGCAGGGCGAACGCCGTCACGAGCCAGCGAAAATGGTAATGCCAGTCCGTCCACAACCACAGCACGACAAACGTGCCGAGCCGCACAAAGCCCCACAACGAGCACGCAAACCCGGCGAACATCGGCGTGAGATGAAAATGCGCGGCCAACGTGGGCAGCATGGGGATGAACGTGTTGATGGCGATGTAGGCAAACGGATTCGCCAGCCACGCCATGCGGAGAAAGGCCTTCGTTTTGGCGGGCGAAGGCCGGTGCGGGTCGGGCGCGGGCGCGGATTCGTGGCCGTTGGTGCGTGCGTCGTTCGCGTGTGTTTGCAGCCAGAAAACCAGGGCCAGCAAGGCGATGAAAACGGCGATGGGCAGGAAGAAAATGGTTTTGAATCCAAATTTTTCCGCCAGCGTGCCGCCGCAAAAAAGCGCCAGCGCGTTCGTTGCGGCCCAGACGACATTGTAAATGCCCACCATGCGCGGCAGGCCGGCGGCGTCCTCGCCTTCGCTCACGAGCGCCTCAATCGTCGGCCAGATGAAACACATTCCGACGTTTAACACCCCGGTGGCCAACACCAGGCCGAAGGCGGAGTTGAATTGCAAGCCGGCGGCCAGCGCCAGAATCATTACGCCGAAACCGACTTTGAGTGCGTTGAAATAGCCGCGCCGTTGCCCGAACCGCCCCCCCTGCCACGCGGAAAAAGTGTAAATGAGGCCGTTCAACGCGGCAAAAGCGAGATTGTCCCGGCCGCTGAAGCCAAACTGGTCCCGCATGAAAAAATAAATGTAGTAGGAATAAAGGGACACGGAGAAGGAACTCATGCCTTCGATGGCAAAACAAACGGTCTTAAACTGACGGCTTTCTCGGGTGCTCATATCCGGCTGGAAATCTCCCTGATGGCGGAGCGACAATACCATTTCACCGCGTCCGACATCGGCGGCCGCAGCATGTCCAATTCCGCGGCGGAACACCAGCGGATGTCGTGATGCTCGCCGGTCGCCAACATTAGCTTGCCGCCCTTGGGCCGCGCCCAATACATCATGCCGATGTGCTCGTGGGTTTCGTTAATGCGGTGGATGTCCAAAAAGCGCGGCGCGATGAGCGCGCGGGTGCCCGGCCCGGTCGTGGGCGGGCGTTCGCCGAGCAATTCCACGTCGAGACCGCTTTCTTCCTTCGCCTCGCGCAACGCGGCCTGCTCCGGGTCTTCGTCCAGTTCGATGTGTCCGCCGAGCGGCAGCCATTTGTCCAGCTTGCGATGGTGGATGAGCAAAATTCTGCCGTCGTGAACGACAAAAATGGCGACGGTGAAATCAATTTTTTCGTGGAGGTGAGGCATATTTTCGTAACGGCGTCTCGGCAGAGCGCCGCAAAGCATAAAAGAAAGTGCGGCGCTCTGCCGAGCTGCCGCTACGCAGCTCAATAATCATACAAACCGCTGTCTTTCGTGTACCCGCCGCCGCAGCCGCCACCTTCCGGGCCGCCCATGAAATCGCCCAGTACGTCGCCCATGTCAGCTTCAATCTTTTCCGGGTCTTCGCCGGCTTCGAGACGTTTGATGGCTGTGTCGAATTCTTTCGGCACTGAACCTGGAGGCATGAGGTCTTTCATTTTTTTCATCATGTGCGCCATGTGCCGCGGGTTGTTTTCGTCCAGATGTTCCATGTCGCGTTCCATTTCCATCATGGCTCGCTCGACGCGTGGATCATCGAAATCGGGCAGGGGTGGACCTTCCCCGGCCATTTCATCTTTTGCCGCCGGTTCCTTCAGCCCCTTGGTCATGGCGAACCGGCTGATTTGCCGGGACATTTTTTTGCCGCCGCACTTGGGACAGACGGGAAGACGGCCGGGATTCACGCGCTTCGACAGGAAGCTGAAAATCCGGCGGCACTTCGGACAGGCAAATTCATAAATCGGCATACCGGGATTTACGATTCACGATTTACGATTTACGCGCCACAAAAAAATCGCGGCACAGGTTACTGTGCTTTCTCTTTCAGGGCTTCAGCAACGTAATCAACAACACTTTGAAAAGTAGTCATTTTTTCTGCCGCTGAATTTGGAATTTCTATCCCGAATTCCTTTTCGATTTGGATGACAAACTCCACCGTGGACATGGAATCCAAATCATCCATCCGCAAATCTTGAATGAAACGGTCCGAGGGTTTCATTCCCGATAAATCGACATCCATGAGATTGGTCAAAATTTTTCGCAGTTTGGCGGCAATCTCCGCGCGGTCGGATGAAAAATATCGCAAGCCAAATTCCTGTTCGGTCAGAGATGGACGCCTTGCCATGTGTTCGGCTACTCTCTGTTTTACCGCCGTGTCGCTTAATCTAACGGCAAAAAAGGCACAGACAAGCGCGCTAAGAAAACAAATTGCGCACGCCCACCACGATAATGGCCACGCAAAAATTGTTGGAGTTATTTTTGTGGGCAGCAAAACCAATCCGAGAGCAACCAAAATCAAAACGACTTGGGCAAAGTTCAAGAGCCAGGGATTTTTCGCTTTCATGAGAACTATCTAAAAACAACAAACGCCCCGATGCAAGCTGGGGCATTTGTGCGGGAAGAATTTACTTCAGCCGGTCGAAGGTCTTCTGGAGAATCTGCCAGTCTTTCAAGCCTTTGACTTTTTCCATCATGCCGCGATTGATTTCGGCCTCCTTGGCGTTTTTCGTGGGCTTGTTGATGTTGTAGAAAATGCCGAAGTAGCCTGGAAAATCCGTGCCGGCGAGCTGGTAGGCGGCCGTTTCGTCAGTCGCGTCGTGGTCCTTCGGAATTTCCTTGAACATGCCGCCTTTGCGGGGATTCGCGGCGTCAAACGCACCTTCGTAAAATTCCACGCATTCGCTCAGACATTCGATGAAACTGAAGCCGTCGTGGTCCATCGCGGCCTCCATCATCGCCAGCACGTGATTGGGGTTCGTGGACGTGGTGCGGGCGACGAACGTGGCGCCCGCGGCAATGGCCTGTTTCATCGGGTTGATGGGATAATCCACCGCGCCCCAAGGGTCGGTCTTGCTCTTGAAACCGAGCGGCGAAGTGGGCGAAGTCTGCTTTTTCGTCAGGCCATAAACCCAGTTGTCCATGACGACATAGGTGAGCTTCACGTTTTTGCGCGCGGTGTGACTGAAATGATTGCCGCCAATCGAATACGCGTCGCCGTCGCCGCCGAAAGCGAACACGTGCAAATCCGGCCGGGAAAGTGAAATGCCGCTGGCAAACGGCAGCGCGCGCCCGTGGATGAAATGCACCCCGTGCGCCTGCACAAAATACGGAAACCGGCTCGAACAGCCGATGCCCGCAATGCTGACGAATTGCTCGTGCGTGAGCTTGCGCTTTTCAATGAGCTTGAAGTAAAGCGCGAGCACCGAGAAATCGCCGCAACCGGGACACCACGTCGGGTGATCGGCGGCAAGCTCCTTTTTCGTCAGCCCCTTGCGCTCGGAACCGGGCACCGGCGCCATGGCAGGAACATCCACCCGCACGGGACTTTCGGCAATCATTTCGCTCATAACAATTTTTGGCTTTAACAATTAGACGGTTTTGGCGGCCTGGCCGTTCGACGACAGTTTCATTTTCACCGCCGCGAGAATCTCCTTCACCTTCCACGTCAGGCCGTCGGTCTTGTTGATGCCCCGGATCCGGGGATCGCAATAACGGGCGCGCAGCATGCCGGCAAGCTGGCCGTATCCGTAAAACCCTTCATCGTTCATCTCCACGACGAACACGTGGTGGAAGCCGGAAAAAATGTTGTCCAACCCGTGCGGCAGCGGACTGAGGTGTTTGATGTGCAGCGATGAGATGCTGTCGCCGGCGGCACGGGCGCGGTCCACGGCTTCGCGAATCGGGCCTTGCGTCGAACCCCAGCCAACGAGCAGGACGTTGCCCTCCGGCGGACCGTAAACCTTCGGCACGGGCACCGTCGCCTGGAGGGCCAGCAGTTTCTTGCGCCGCTTGGCGACCATGGCCTGGTGCATCTTGGGCGCAGCGGTCGGGTGGCCGGCTTCATCGTGCTCAAGGCCGGTCGCAACGGGATATTTGCCGCTGGCAATGCGTGTGCCGGGCACGACGCGCGGGACAACCCCGTCCGGGGCGGACAAATCATACGGCGTGAAATCGGGAACCGTCGTCAGGTCGGGCGAAATGTCCTGGCAGATTTTTTCGAGGTCCGGCTCTCGAAACGCCTCAATGCGCGTGGCGATGGCTTGGTCGCTCAAAATGAAAACCGGAACATTATATTTGCGCGCGATGTTGACGGCCTCGATGGCGATGTAAAAACAATCCTCGACGTTGGCCGGCGCCAGCACGACGCGGGGCGAGTCGCCGTGGCTGCCGAAACGGGCAATGTTCAGATCGGATTGCTCGACACTGGTCGGCAAGCCGGTGGACGGACCGCCACGCTGGACGTCCACAATCACCAGCGGCACTTCGGCCATGACCGCCCAACCCAGAGCTTCGCTCTTCAGGGAAATGCCGGGGCCGCTGGAACCGGTGACCGCCACCCGGCCCGCATAACTCGCGCCCACAGCCATGGAGATGGACGCGATTTCGTCCTCGCACTGGATAAACGAGCCGCCGTATTTGGGCAGTTCGCGCCGGAGCAATTCCATGACGTCTGTCCAGGGCGTGATGGGATAACCCGCGCCGAAACGGACTCCCGCGGCAATGAAACCATAACCCAGTGCTTCATTGCCGTTCATGACGACCTGATGGCCGCCCTTACCCGGGCCTTCGGTGAATTTGAAAGTTTCCAGCAAATTACCGATGTCGTAGGAATAACCCGCGTGAAACGCCACGAGCGCATTTTTCACGATGCTTTCATCCTTGCCGCCAAAGCGTTCGGCAATCAGTTTTTCCAGTTTCGGCACGTTGAGATCGAACGTCCGCGCAATCAGGCCGAGCGCGTAAATGTTTTTGCCCTTGTCCTTGGCCGTGCCGCCAATGGCCTCAACGGCCAGAGTGGAAATGGGAATGCCGACATGGCGGTAATCCTTCTGCCATTCGGGATTTGGTTCGACGTGGTCGGCATCAAAAAGCACGATGCCGCCTCTTTTGAGCGAGCCGATGTGGTCTTCGTAGGAATGTTGGTAAAGCGCCAGCAACACATCGGCCTCGTCGCCCGCGCTCAACACTTCGCCCGAACCGATGCGCACCTGGAAAATCGAGGGGCCGCCGGAAATGGTGGGCGGAATCGTCATGAAGGTCATGACTTCCTGCTCGCTGCGGCCGGCCAGCCGCGCGAGGAATCCACCGATGGCCTGGATGCCGTCCTGCGAATTGCCGGCGATGCGGATCACCGCCTCGTTGATCCTCGAAACCTTCGGCGCGCCACCCGGCGACGCGGCTGTCATTGTATCACTCATGGAACTCCGCGGTTAAATTTTTCTGCGACGCAAGGTGAACTGGCTGCTGAAGATGAATCAGCGCGACACCGTTGCCATGTCACAGTAAGTCAATTGATGCGAACGTGTCAAATTCTAATGGTAGATTTATCTCGTTGCAAACAAGCAATTTACAACGCGCACGTGAAACCTATTTCAATCCCTTAGAAATTTGATTAGCAATTCTGATTAACGCTGGCTGCCGGGGGAAATTTTTCTTTTGGCTGATATTGTCGCCGCTTGCACAAACCAGGTTGTGTGCGTAGCGTTGCGGAGATTGAGAGTCACCCGGCGCAATACAAATCAGGCGACGGCGTGATGGAATCAAAATCCGCAGCCTGAAATTTTAAATCGAATGAAGACGGCCTACGAACTCGCGATGGAACGGCTCAGCAAAGCTGCTCCCGCCATCAAACTCACCAGCGCGCAGAAAAAACAGCTCGCGGAGTTGGATTCAACCTACGCCGCGAAGATTGCCGGGCGCGAAATCGCATTGAAGGACGAAATCGCTAAGGTGGCGATGGCGGGTGATTCCGAGAAGGTCGAAGCGCTCCAGCAGCAATGGGTCAAGGAACGCAAATCCCTGCAAGCCGAGTTGGAGGAGAAAAAGGAACAAGTTCGCCGCGGCACGGTTGCGAAATGAAACTTGGGACCGGCCTGCCGGGCCATGGTTTGCAGCGTTTGAGAAAATGGCCTTCGCCCGCCTGCGCGCTTTGCGCTACGGCGCGGCATTTTTCGCTCCGCAAAAAATGGTGCGCGCGAGAGGACTTGAACCTCCAATCCTTTCGGAACCAGATCCTAAGTCTGGCGCGTCTGCCATTCCGCCACGCGCGCAACCGGCATCAA
>DLMG01000388.1:0-9553 GCA_002479245.1 Verrucomicrobia subdivision 3 bacterium UBA7542
ACCTTGATGCCGGTGACGAGCACCTGCGGCGAAGTGGACTGATCCACCAGCGCCGGCGCGGGGCGGTGGATCGGGTAAAACTTGTCGGCATTGACCGGCCCGCGCTCGTCCACCAGTTCGCCGACGACGTTGAACACGCGGCCCAGCACACAGTCGCCGACCGGCATGGAAATGGGGCCGCCGGTGTCCGTGACTTCGTAACCGCGCTTCATGCCCTCGGTCGAGCCCATGCAAACACAGCGCACCCAATTGTCGCCGAGGTGCTGTTCGACTTCGAGTATCCGTTTCGCGCGGCTCTGGCCGGGCACGTCAAATTCGACGGCCACCGCGTTGTAAATGGCGGGGAGCGGGTCGGGAAATTCCACATCCACGACCGGTCCGATGACTTGAACGATTTTGCCTTTGTTCATGCGATTGGTTGATTAGCCCACCGCCATTTGCGCGGTGGCGATTTCCAACAATTCCTTCGTGATGTTCGACTGGCGCAGCTTGTTGTATTGCAGCGTCAGGTCCTTGATAAGCTGCTGCGCATTGTCGGTGGCGTTCTTCATTGCCACCATGCGCGCGCTGTGCTCGCTGGCCTTGGCTTCCAGCAAAATCTGGTAAATCTTGAAATTCAAACTGTGCGGCAGCAATTCGCCCAGCACCGTCTCCTCGTCCGGCTCAAACAAATACGGAACGTCACCGCCCGCCGGCAATTCCCCCGCTTCCGCGTGGCCGTGAATTCCGGCGGTGACCGCCTGGATTTTTCCCACCGGCAAAAACGGGACGATTTCCGGTCGCTGGACCAGGGTCGAAATGTAGTTGGTGTACAAAACGTCCACCGCGTCCGCTTCGTGCTTGATAAACAAGTCCTGCGCGAATTTGGAAATCGCCCGCGCCTCGCCAAACTGCGGCGTGTCCTTGTAAGTGAACTCCGCCGCCAGCGGCCGTTTCGTGCGCGCGATGAATTGCGACGCCTTGCGTCCCGCCGTGACGTAAAGGGTCGTGTCCTGGTCGAATTTCACCGCTTCGCGAAATAAATTGCTGTTAAGCGCGCCGCACAAACCGCGATCCGTGCTCACCAGGATGATCGCCCGCTTTCGAACTTCACGGGTTTCCATGAGCGGATGCCTGAAATCCATCGTGCGCGCCGCTGCTTCCGCCAGCACATCATTCATCAACGCCGCATAAGGCCGCCCGGCCAGCGCCGCCTGCTGGGCCTTGCGCATTTTGGACGCCGCCACCATCTGCATCGCCTTGGTGATTTGGGCGGTGTTCTTGACCGACTTGATGCGCCGGCGTATGTCGCGGGTGGTGGCCATGACAATTACATTCGCTGACGGGTTTTGATCCGGTAAGGCGGCGCGGTTTCACGCACGTGAAAACCAATTTCCCGGCGCTTCTCCGGCAACGGCGGTTCAACCAACTGCCGGATTGCCTCGAACAAATCCTGAATCGCCGCGTCATGTCCGCCGATGCGCTGTTCCAAATCGGCCAGTTTTCCGGGGGCGCATCTTGACACTGCCCCGGTCTCCCTCTCCCCGCCCGAGCGGGGAGAGGGTCGGGGTGAGGGGATTTGAGCCGTAAAACCTTGTGCCTCCTCACCCCGGCCCTCTCCTCCCTTGGGGGAGGCGAGGGAGAAAACGGGGGCAGTGCGCGGATGCGCCAGTTTGCCGGCCAGCTCCTTGTGGGCGGCCATTTGTTCGCGCATGAGAATGAATGCGCGAACCACCCGGACACTGGCTTCAACGGCAACCGGGCTGTTCAGAACGCTGGCCAGCATCAGCGCGCCGTGTTCGGTGAAAACCCGGGGCAGTTTACGCCGGCCACCATGCAAACTTGATATCGCAAATTGCGATATCAAGTTCGCAAACTCTTGAAGTGTAAGCTGAAACGCGAAATCCTTTGGAAATCTTTCAAGGTTTCTCTGAACCTGCTGATTCAATCGCTTCAATTCCACACCGTAAATTCGGGCCAAATTGAAATCCAGCATCACGCGCTGACCACGAACAGTCAAAATCAATGACTCAATCTGGTCAACTTTTTCAATTTGAACAATCTTCATAACTATTTGATATTTAATATATTACAATCTTGAAGTCACAATTTGCAACTTCAAGATTATTTATCTATAAATACTTATCTATAAGTCTGTTTGAATTCCGTCACCGCCGCTTTCAAATCGTTGACCGTGGCGTCCTTCAATTCTTTTTCCTTCGCGATGCGCGTCATCAATTCCGTCTTCCGCGTCGTCATGAAATCCGTGAGTTTGCGCTGGAAGTCCTTGATTTTGGCCACCGGCACGTCGTCCACAAATCCATTTTGCCCCGCCCACAAAACGACAACCTGCACTTCGACCGGCAGGGGATTGTATTGAATCTGGTTGAACAACTCGACAATGCGTTTGCCGCGCTCCAGTTGCGCCTGCGTCTTCGCGTCGAGGTCGGAACCAAATTGGGCAAACGCCGCCAACTCGCGGAACTGGGCCAGGTCGCCCTTGATGCGACCGGCGACCTGTTTCATCGCCTTGACTTGCGCCGCCGAACCGACGCGCGACACGGACAAGCCGACCGAAATCGCCGGACGGATGCCCTGATAAAACAAATCCGTCTCCAGATAAATCTGTCCGTCGGTGATGGAAATCACGTTCGTGGGAATGTAAGCCGAAACGTCTCCCGCCTGGGTTTCGATGATGGGCAGCGCCGTGAGCGAGCCATTGCCGTATTTTTCGGCTACGCGCGCGCTGCGTTCCAGCAGGCGGCTGTGCAGATAAAACACATCCCCCGGATACGCCTCGCGGCCCGACGGACGCTTGAGCACGAGTGAAACCTGGCGATACGCCACCGCGTGCTTGGACAAATCGTCGTAAATAATCAGCGCATCCATGCCGTTGTCCATGAACCATTCGCCCATCGCCGCGCCCGCGAACGGCGCGAGATACTGGTTCGTCGCCGAATCCGATGCGGCGGCCACGACGACAATCGTATAAGGCATGGCGCCGGCTTCTTCCAAAACGCCGATGACACGCGCAACGTTCGACTGCTTCTGGCCAATGGCAACGTAAATGCAATACAGCGGACGATAATTTGTGTCTCCGGCCTGCTGCGCGGCCAGATTGAGCCGCGCGTTGTTGATGATGGTGTCAATGCCGATGGTCGTCTTGCCCGTCGAACGGTCGCCGATGATCAATTCACGCTGGCCGCGGCCAATCGGAATCATCGCGTCAATCGCCATGATGCCCGTCTGCACCGGCTGGCTGACGGATTTGCGCTTGATGATGCCCGGCGCGATTTTTTCGACCGGATACATAGTGTCGCTCTTGATCGGACCTTTGCCGTCAAGCGGCTGGCCAAGGGTATTGACGACGCGGCCAAGCAAGCCTTTGCCGACCGGCACCTGCAGCAGCTTGCCGGTCGTGCGGACTTCGTAACCTTCCTTGATCCCCGTGTAATCGCCGAGAATGATCGCGCCGACCTCGGTCTCTTCGAGGTTCAACGCCAGACCGGTGATGCCGTTGCCGAAGTCGAGCATCTCGTTGAGCATCGCGTCGGTCAGGCCCTCAATCTTGGCCACGCCGTCGCCGATTTCGCGGACAACGCCGACGTTTTGTTTGGCCGTCGCGGCCTTGGCGCCCGCGATCTGGGCTTCAATTTCTTGCAGTAGATTGCTCATAAATTTCAGGAAATGACGAATGACTAAATCATAATGACCAAAGAATGACGAAGCACAAATGACCAATGCGCCTCAAAGGGAGATTTGTTTCGGAATTGAGTCATTTGGGATTCTTTAGTCATTCGGTTTTAGGAATTAGTCATTTGGTTTTGTTTGGTGTTCCTTGCGCTCTTCGCATCAATCAAAAACCTGCCGCCAGACGTTCCAATTTTGCCCGCACACTGCCGTCATAAACGTCGCTGCCGACCTTGACGCGCAGGCCGCCGATCAACGCCGGATTCTGGTCGAATGTCAGGCTCACACTGTCGCCGTAAATTTTTTTGATCCGGTTGGCCACGTCCATTTGCAAATCAGCGGGCAGGGACGTCACGCTTTCGACGCGCGCGGTGCGGCGTTCCAAATCCAGTTTCACCAGCCGGAGCAGGCGCGACAAAATTTCGATGTAACGGCGCGGCTTTTGCGCGAGCACGAGCGTGACCGCCTGCCGGACGCGGTTCTCGTCCAGCAAACCGTTGACCTGGCAACTGCGGAACAGTTGCCGCGCGTCGCTTTGTGCCCGTTTGGATATTTTCATTCCTGATTTCTGGCAGGGCGGTGTGTCCCCACCCCGCCGCGGCGCGCTGCGGAGAGCGCGCCCTACCTTTTATGATGCCGTCAATTGTTTCTCCGTTTCCTCGGCGAGCCGCCGCTGATCGTCCGGCGTCAGAATTTTGCCGGTGACCGTCGCGGTCGTTTGCACGACCAGCCGGCCCACTTCACGTTTCAACCCGGCGAGCATCTGCTCATGCTCCAGCGTGGCGGCTTCGCGCGCCCGGACCATGATTTGTTCCGCAGCCGCGATGGCTTTTTGCGTTTCCTGCTCGCGCACGCGCGCGGCGGCGATTCGCGCTTCCTCGATCAACTGATTGGCCAGGTCATTGGTCTGGTCGAGGATTTTCCGGCGGGCAGCTTCGGTCCTGGCCAGCTCAGCCTTGATTCTTTCCGCGTTGGCCAGGCCTTCTGCAATCCGCTGACGGCGCTCTTCGAGAACGGTCAGGATTGGTTTGTAGGCAAATTTGTACAGCAGCGCAGCGACGATCAGAAAGCTGATGCACTGGGCGATGAAATGCGGCGCGTCCAACCCAAATTTCTCCGCTGTATCACGGGCGGTCTGGGCCAGGTCGCTGCCGATGCTTCCCAACAAAATAAACTGGTTCATAAATCCGGTCGGTTAATGCGCGGCGCGGAGCCGGTCCGGCTCCGCGCCGTTTCCTTAGTGAACAAGGAAGATGGCGTAGAACACAATGGCTTCGGACAGAGCCATGCCGAGCACGGCCAGCACAATGACCTTGCCGAAAGCGCCGGGATTGCGTCCCACCGCCTCGGAAGCCTTCATGCCAACCAGTCCCACGCCGATGGCCGAACCGAGGCCGGCCAGACCGACGTGAATGCTGCCGCTCATCTCTGCCAACATTGGCGTTAACATATTTTTTCCTTTCGTTGCTCAACGGCTCCCGCGATTGAACACGGTCAAGCCGCTGAAATTTTCAATGGTTTAATGGTGCCCCTCGCCGGCTTCCTCCTCATGCGTGCAAATCAACGCCGTGAACACGGAAGTCAGGAGCATGAATACCACCGCCTGAATAAAGCCCACCAGCAGTTCCATGAAATAAAACGGCACGGGCAGCAATGCGCCAAAGACGACCCTTGCCCAGGCGGGATGCTGAACCATGTTCGACATGGCTTCCAGCAGGTTCTCGCCTGCAAACATGTTGCCGTAAAGACGGAAGCTTAACGAAACCGGCCGGAAGGCAATCGAGAGCATCTCCAGAAAACCGACGGCGAAGAACACCACGATCATCAAATACTTGATGACGCCGGTGCTGTCACCTTTGGGGCCAAAAATGTGCAGGAAGGTGCCCTTGACGCCACTGAATTGGAGCGCCCAAACCGTCCAGCAAGCGAAGAAAATCATGGCCATTGCGAACGTCATGTTAAGGTCGGCATTGCCGGCCCGCAGCAGCGGTCGCGTCACTTCAAAACCGTGTTCGCCTTGATGTCCCCAGCCAATCGTGCCGGCACCGGGAATCAGCCCGAACCAGTTCGTCGCCAGGATGAAAATGAAAATCGTCGCGAAGAACCAGAACGTCTTCTTCACCAGTCCCCGTCCGATGATGCTTTCGAGAAAACCGTAAAGTCCCTCCACCAGCCATTCCCAGAAATTCTGCGCACCCGACGGCACTTCCTGAACTTTCCGGGTGGCGAACCGGGCAAACAAAATCACGCCCACCGCCACAATCCACGTCACCAGCATGGAATTGGTGACAAAACCGCCTTGGTGCCCGAGGGACTGGGCGCTCTGAGGAAGGCCCTGTTCCGCGGAAGCGGCTGGCGACGCGCTGGATGCCGCCAAAGCGGCGGGATTGGTTGCAGCAGGAGCGGCTTCGCCCGTTGCCGCATTCAGCGCGGCGAGCGGGGCGCAGATAAAAAAGGCGCACGTGATTATCAGTTTGAGTGGTTGCATCTTACCTCAGCAAATCCATCCGCCGAACTCGACCCCTTTGTTCTCCCGCAGTTCCGGTCGGAAGCTTAAAGACACTGCCGAAACGTGGGAAAATCACAAGCATTTTTTGGGGAATTCCCACACGAATTTTGCCCGGCAAATCCCGGGGCGCGAATTTTCAAGGGGACGGCGAGCGATTTTCCATTTCAGGAAAAGCCCGTCAGGGCTGACATCTTTGTAGTTTGGTGATTCAAAAATGAATCAAGCTCCGTAGGAGCGACATGGTGGCCGTCCGCAAGGACTATGCCGCCCTGACGGGGCTTGAATTTTGTTTGGGTTGTGGTTCTACAAGGATGCCGCGCCGACGGCATTCAGAAAGTCTCAATGGGGTGTTCCATGCTTGTGAACTGGCCTATCGTGCAAAACTCCTTCCGGCAATTCCTCTGTAGCAGCGGGGCGGCGAGTGCGCGACATACTTTCAAGCATTATGGGCCGCTGTTGCGACAAAGGTTTTTCTGCCGGAGCGGTTTTAGGCGTCATGGCCAGCCACGGCTCGACATTGATCCCAAGTTCGCACAAAGGTTCTTTGAAATGACGCACGACCGCCGCAACAACCATCGGTGGAACTTTCCCGCTGCCAGTTTCAAGGCGCGAAAGATAAAACTGCGAAATGCCGAGTTGATTCACCAACTCTTGCTGCGTCATTTCCTCATCTTCACGCAATTTCCGAACCGCCGCGCCGATCAACACGACGTCACCAATAGCGTCGTAAGCCTTGCGATACGTAGGCTTTTGCGAGAGCCGCTGGTGCAATTCGGAAAGATTCATATCAGTTCCCGTTGCCCGCTAAAATACATCTCCTTGCGCCGCTTTGCGAGTTCGATTTCTTGGAGCGGGGTTTTGTCCGTTTGTTTGGCAAATCCATTGGTCAGAATGAGCCTTTTCCCATCGTAAAATCCCAAAAACCGGAAGCTCTGCTGGTGGGTAATTGCCCTGATTTCCCAAATATCATCCCGGCCAGCCAACTTTTTTAGAAAAATTGTGGGCGGATTCTGCAATTGTTCCACCATTTCAAACACCTTTACAATGCGCGCTCGCACGGATTGCACGCGAATGGTTTCAATGAATTCGAAAACAGGATATTTGCCTGCTTCGGTCTTATACATTTGTATTTCCCGAAATTTAGTCATCGAAAATTCGTTTTCATCTGGGGATTACGCCTGCTTCCGCGCAATCTGCTCGTCCAATATCATTTTCTTAGTTGTTTGACGCATTTCCCAAATGCATCAACTGCGGCACTAAGATTTTCTAGAAGCCCACTTCTCAAAATCTCCATCCCATTTTCTAGTCGAGCACTTCCGCGTGGTGCCACAATTTCTTGTTTCCAAGCTGGGGGCACTCCGTAAAAACGCTCACCCTGAACTGTTGTTTCTGCCAGATGCCCGGCGACAATCCGAATCGTATCGTCGGTGAGTGCCTCAACTTGGACGAAACTCTGCAAAAAGCACTTCCACGCCTCTCCAATTTCAACTCTGACTCCCTTTGCCTCTCTTGATACCAACCCCACCCCACCATACGTTTCTATGAACCGATGATCTTCCAAGCTGGATGGGTATCGTGTAAGCTATTTGTTCTTTCGCAGCGGAGTCGGTCATTTTTTATTTTCCTCCGCGCGTATCGAGGTTGTCGCCGTAGCAAAGCGTGCCCATGTGGCGATTTTGCGCGGGAAACTTGGCGGCGTCAATTTCCGTCTATGCTGCGCTTCGACGCGACAGGCCGCGCTCCGAAGCCGCATCAAAATCGGCGCGATTAGCGTGTAGCCAGGGTCATTTCCACGGATTGAGGACTTTGCAGCCCATACGTTCGAAGGGCGCGGTGTCGCGCGTGACGATTCGATGGCCGCGTGAGCAAACGATGGCGGCAATAAGTGAATCGCGCAGGGGCAGCGGCCCGTTCGCGCGGGCGGTCAGTTCTCCCCAAATCGCCGCCGAGCGGGTGTCAAAGTTCAGCACACGATATTTCCGGGGCAGATCGGTGGCAAATCTCTTGATGCTGTTATAGTCTGGATGGTTCGGCGGCAGACAGTGAAAGCCATGCCACACTTCGGCCAGCGTAACCGTGGTGATGAAAAGATGGGCCGGGTCCTGGGCGTATAGCCAATCGAGCAATCCGGGATTGGGCCGGGGTTTTCTCGCCTCGCTGACCGCGTTCGTGTCGAGCACGAAGTTCACAGGCGGATAGATTTGACGAGGTCATCCGGCATCCGCGGCGGCTGCCAATCAGTCGTTCCGCGCACGGAGTCCTGCCACGCCTTGAGCTTTTGCATGGAACGGCGGACGGTGGTTTTGCGCCGCGATGTCCGGGATGGTGCTTTCAGAGAAATTCCATTCGACTGCCGCGCAGTCAGCCAGCCCAACAATTCCCTGGCCTCAGGCGCCGACAGTTTTTTGACTTTTCTGACAGCGAGTTCAACCGTGCTCATGCAGGATAAATTAACCAGAAAATCGGCTTTGAGCAAGCGGGTTTTGTGTTCGGTACTCCTCGCGGAGACCGCCAGCAGGCGAGACGTCCACCCTCATCGCATTTTGGCGCAACAAGCCGGCACAACCAGCCCGTGCAACCTTGTCCGTGTGTGTGTTCTTCGTTCACAGGAACAACCACGCAACCCCAAAATTGTCAAAACCGGCGCAGTGATTCCGGGGTTTCCCCCCGTTCGCGAAGCGCCCGCAGGCTTAGCGCATCGTGGCGCTTGGCCAGCCGTTTTCCTTTTTCGTCCAGCATCAGCGCGCAGTGATAAAACACCGGCGGGGTCAAACCCAGCGCCCGGTAAAGCAGAATCTGCCGCGCCGTGCTCAGCAGCAAATCCGCCCCGCGCACGACCTCGGTGATTTGCATTGCCGCATCGTCCACCACACAAGCCAGTTGATACGCCGGCACGTCGTCGTGCCGCCACACGACGAAATCGCCAAAATCCTTTCCGGCCACGAATTTTTGTTCACCATAATTTCCATCGGTGAAGGAAATGGTCTCGCCATCCGGAACGCGGAAACGCCAATTCGCAGGGCGTGACACGTGACAGGTGACAGGTGACACGATAGACGGACCGGACTTCATGTCACTTGCCTGCCGTGCCGAAGCTTCTGAGCGAAGGCTGGCCACTTGCCACTTGTCACCCTCGGGCCGGCAGGTGCCAGGGTAAATGGGTCCTTCATCATCGCCGGCATTGGGCGCGCTGGCGGCATCGCGGATGTCCTTGCGCGAGCAGGTGCAAGGATAAACGAAGCCGCGTTCACGGAGCTTTTCCAGCGCGGCAGCGTAGAATGGCCGCCGTTCACTTTGCGAATACGGTCCAAACGGGCCGCCGCAATCCGGCCCTTCCTGCCAATCAAAGCCGAACCAGCGCAGGTCTTCGATCAT
>DLMG01000388.1:9627-22066 GCA_002479245.1 Verrucomicrobia subdivision 3 bacterium UBA7542
AAACGCGTGGAGTCAATGTCTTCGTTGCGCAAAATCAACGTGCCACCGTTCGCCCGCGCCCGTTCCTGCGCCACCCAAAACGTCCGCGCATGGCCGAGATGCAACAATCCCGTCGGCGACGGCGCAAGCCGGCCACGGTAGGCTGAGTCCACAGTCTTCTGTCCACAGTTCACAGTCGAAACGCCAGGAGCTTGGGTGTCCGAAGGTTTTTGACCGGGGACAGGAGACTGTGGACTGCGGACTGGCGTTTCGTTGTTCAAAATTTTTCGTTTGGATTCGCCGCCAGCCATTCGCCCAGACCGGGCAACGGAACGGACAATATCTTTTGGATTTTGGTGATGTTCAACGATGTGTCCAGCGCGCGCGGCGGGCCGGAAAAATTTTTCGCCGTGCCAGGTGTTATTTTGGTATTGAGTTGCGGCCAGCGCGCGGCCAGCAGTTGGCCGATTTGCCAGCGCGAAAGTTTCTCCGCGCCGGCGACGTGGAACAGCCCGGTGCGCTTTTGATTCACCAGTTCCCAAACCGCGCGCGACGTCTCGCCGGCGAAAATCGGGCAGCGAAATTCGTCCGTGAACAGATTTATCATCTGCCCCGCCTGCCATGCGAGCCGCAATTTCTCGTTGAAACCCCGATTGCCCGCGCGCGACGTGCCGCCATTGAGCGACGTGCGCACAACGGTGTGGAGCGGATTGCGCAAAATGATTTGCTCGGCGGCGGCTTTGGTCTCGCCATACAAATGAATTGGATTCACCGCGTCGGCTTCGGCGTAATTCCCTTTGCGCCCGTCGAAAACCAAATCCGAGGAAAAGAAAACGAACGGAATGTCCGCCGCGAGTCCGGCCAAAAGCGCGGTCACGTCCACATTCACGCGCCGCGCCAAATCGGGATTCGCCTGCGCTTCGGCCAGGGTGCTGACGGCGGCGCAATGAATGATGAGTTGTGGCTGGTCATCGCAGAACGCGCGGCGGACGGCGTCGAAATCGGTAAGATCAAGACAACGAACATTCCCCGAAGAAATTGGGGACGCCGACACGGCGTCCCTCCCAGCGTGAGGGAGAGACGGCATGTTGCCGTCCCTGATTATGCCAATGACGCGCCAGTGTGGGGCAAATCGCGGTGCAGTCTGGACAAGATAATTTCCAATCAGCCCGTTGGCGCCGGTGATCCAAGCAAGAGGTTTTGAAGCCGCGTCAGTCAATCAAACGTTTGGTAAGCCCGCCGTAAGCATCAATCCGCCGGTCACGCAGGAACGGCCAGTGCGTGCGCGTGGTGTCCACGGCGGCAAGGTCAACCGGCACAATCAAAACTTCCTCTTTGGCCGCGCCGGCTTTGGCGAGGATTTCACCGGAGGTCCCGGCCACAAAACTTTGGCCCCAGAATTCAATGCCTTTGCCCGCGAGTTTTTCATGCCCAATGCGATTGGCCACGGCCACGTAGCAGCCGTTGGCGATGGCGTGGCTGCGCTGGATGGTTTCCCACGAGTTATGCTGGCGTTCGCCGTATTTCTTTTTTTCGCCCGGAAGCCAGCCGATGGCGGTCGGATAAAACAGGATTTGCGCGCCTTGCAAGGCGGTGAGCCGCGCGGCTTCCGGATACCATTGGTCCCAGCAAATCAGCACGCCGATTTTGCCGTATTTGGTTTGCCACGAACGGAAACCGAGGTCGCCGGGCGTGAAATAAAATTTCTCGTAGTAAAGCGGGTCGTCCGGAATGTGCATCTTCCGATAGCGGCCCAGCAGCGAACCGTCGGCGTCAATGATCGCGGCCGTATTGTGATAAACGCCGGCGGCGCGCTTCTCAAAGAGCGATGCGATGACGACGGCCTTGTGTTTTTTGGCGAGCTGGCAAAAGGCGTCGGTGGTGGGGCCGGGAACCGGTTCGGCCAGTTTGAAATTTTGGTGGTCTTCGCTCTGGCAAAAATACTGTGAGCGGAATAATTCCTGAGTGCAGATGATTTGCGCGCCGCGTTGGGCCGCACAGCCGGCGAGCGCCAGCGTCTTTTTCAAATTCGCGTCCGGGTCGGCGGAGCACGTGGTTTGAATCAGCCCAAGTTTGACGGTTTGGGCGGAAGCGCGTTTCATTTTTTGGCGCGTTCGTTGAGCCGGGCAGTTTCTTCGAGAATGATGGTTTTAACGTGCGTGTCCTCGGCCATGTGGGGAGCGGTCTGGCCGAACAGTTCGCGGATGAATTTGCCGAGCGTCTCGTTGGTCGGGCCGTAACCGCTGTGGTAGATGTAGTATTCGAGGTCATACATCAACTGGTCGGCGGTCGCGTAACGGCGGGTCAAATCACGCGCGAGACAGTGATGCAGAATGTCGTTGAGTTTGTCGTCAATCCGCGGGTCGAGCGCGCAAAAATCAGGGATCGGCTGGTTCAGGATGCGGCTGCGCGATTCCTCGGCGTTTTCGCCTTTGAACAAATTCCGCCCCAGCAACAGATGCGCCAGCACGACCCCGGCGGAAAAAAGATCGGAACGCTTGTCGGTAACTTGAAAATCAGCCTGTTCGGGACTCATGTAATCGGCCTTGCCGGCGATGACTTCACCCTCCTGATCGGTCAGAAAGCCGCGCGCCTTGGCGACGCCGAAATCGGTCAGCTTCACGTCGCCCTCAAAGGCGATCATGATGTTTTTGAAACTCACGTCGCGGTGAACGATGCCCAGCGGCTTGCCGTCCTTGTCGGTTTTGGCGTGCGCGTAGGCCAGGCCGCGCGCGACCCGGCTGGTGATGAACACGGCGAGTTCCTTTGGCAACACACGGCGTTTGTCGGCCAGATGGCGGGCGAACTGCTCCAGATTCACGCCGCGAATCAATTCCATGGCGATGAAACAAACGCCGTTGGTTTCGCCGAGATGATAGGTCTGGACGATGTTCGTGTGGATCAAATCGGCGACGAGCTTGGCCTCGCCGATGAAATTCTCGATGAACATCTTCTGGCTCGCGTAATGGGAGCGGATGATCTTGATGGCGATGCGCTTGGCAAAATTGCGCGCGCCGTTCTGCTCGGCTTCATAGACAATCCCCATGCCGCCCTCAAAGATTTTGCGGACGACTTCGTACTGAAACTCGCTCTGAATGGTGAAGAGCGGCACGGGCGGATGGTGTGAAAATGTTCCGCAAAGTCAAGTCCGGGTCTCAGACGGTAAAAAGAAAGCCCTTATTTTTTTGTTTTTTTGCTTGCACAATGCGGGTGAACTTCTTTAATTCTACCCAAGTCAAATGACTTTTTAACCAAAAACCGTAAAATAACAACCATCAAGGACACCGATTATGGCAAACGCACTCTCGAAATCCCAACTCGCCGCCGCAATTGCTGAGAAGGCTGAAATCTCCAAAAAGCAAGCGGTCGAAATCCTCGAAAACATCGCCGCCCTCGCCTACAAGCACGCGAAGGACACCTTCACGCTGCCCGGCATCGGCAAGCTCGTGCTGAAAAACCGCGCCGCCCGCATGGGCCGCAACCCCAAGACCGGCGAGGCCATCTCGATCCCGGCCAAGCGCGTCGTGAAGTTCCGCGTCGCCAAAGCCGCGAAGGACGCCATCCTCGGCGGCAAGTAATTTCCGGATTTACACCAGGCGCTCTGATTTTTCGGAGCGCCTTTTTTGTTGGCGCGCCGGAGTGATGGAGTAATGGAGTGATGCGGTAATCGCCTTCCAACACTCCATTCCTCCAATATCCCAACAATCCATTTCCCATGAAAATCGCCGTTGTCGGTTGCGGGGCCGTGGGGAGCTACTACGGCGCCAGGCTCGGTTGTGCCGGGCGGGAAGTCCATTTCCTGCTCCGCTCGGACTATGATGCTGTGCGGTATAACGGCGTGACCGTCCGCAGTTTCGAAGGCGACTTTCACGTTCAACCCAAATGCGCAAGGACGCCGGACGAAATCAGCGTGTGCGACCTTGTGTTGATTGGACTGAAAACGACCGCCAACGATCAATTCCCGAAATTGCTGCCTCCATTGGTCGGGCCACAGACTGCCGTCGTCACGCTGCAAAACGGTCTGGGCAACACGGAACAATTGGCGCGGCTCTTTTCGCCGGAACAGATTCTCAGCGGACTCTGTTTTGTTTGCCTCAATCGCGTCAAACCGGGCGTCATCCATCACATGGAATACGGGATGATCGTGCTTGGCGAGTTTCAGCGCCGGGCCGGGCCGCGCACGCAAAAACTGGCAGCGATGTTTCGCGATGCCGGCGTGCCCTGCAAGGTCACGGACAACCTGGCGCAGGCACAATGGGAAAAACTTGTCTGGAACATTCCCTTCAACGGACTCGGCGTCGCCGGCGCAGCCGGTTATGACGCTTTTACCCAAATCCCATCTGCCAACTCCCAGCTGCCATCCGTCGGCCCCTGTTTGCCGACGGATAAACTGCTCGCCGATCCGCGCTGGGAAAAACTCCTGCGCGATCTGATGCTGGAAGTCATTGCTGCCGCCGGCGCGCTGGGGTTTGAGATTCCCGTTGCCTATGCCGAAGAACAAATCGAACGCACGCGGACGATGGGCGCTTACAAGGCATCCACGCTTTTGGATTTCGAATGCGGCCGTCCGTTGGAACTGGAGAGCATGTTTCTCGAACCGCTGCGACGGGCGCAAAAGGCCGGCGTGCCCGTGCCGCGACTGGCCGCACTTTGCAAAGTGTTGCAGCAACTGAATCAACCGCGCTGACTTGGGAGCGCTGGCGTCTCGCCGGCATGTTTCGTGGCGAAGCCTTTCCTCATCCACTCGCCGCCGGGACGGCGGCGCTCCCAAGACGGCAACCGTCAAGTGGCGGAGCTTGGATTGTTTGTCAAAAAATAATCCCGGAAAATCATTGCTGTGGCGATTTCTCCTCCCGCAGCAAACTTTCCGGCAAAGCGGTAAATTCGGATTGGGTGCCCTCCGGCTGCCAGACCACGCGGCCATCGTCGAGAATCCGCTTGATGACACCATGCATCGAACCGCGCAGGGTTTTCACGCGGTCGCCAACGGTGAAATTTGTGCTTTGGCAAAGGCTCTCAATCGCCGCCAGCATCATTTCCTCTTCCAGCACACCGGTGATGAAGTGAGCGACGGCTGACGACGCCTCCTTCCGGCGGTGAAACGTGAGATCAGCAAACAGCGCCGTAGCCAGCGCACGACCGATTTCCGCAAACGTGTTGCCGTTAAAGAAAAGAAATGGCGCCCGGCGGTGGCAGGATTTGAGAAATTGAAACGTTTCCAGCAGGCTCAACTCGGACGCGCGGCGGCGTTCCCATTCTTTTTCAACCGCCGTGTAAGTTTCCGAGTTAACGCCTCGCTACGCACGGCCTCGTTCGCAGAGTCCGTCATTGATCTGGGTGACAGATGCCCAACTCCAGTTTTTGAGAAAGAAGGCTCGGCTTTGTAACGATGCTGGTTCGCTGCGGCTTCCTTGAGAATGTCCGCCGCTGTCAGTTGCTCCAGCAAATCGGTTCGGAGTTTCATCTGCCATAATATGCCCTTTCTTTGGCTGGGCGGCAAGCCGTGGTTTTTGCGCGAAATCAACAAGTGCTGGCTTGCTTCCAACTGCGATTCATAACAAACACCGGCACCACCGGCAATTTTTGTTTCCGACCGGCGAGAACAATTGGAGCGCCGATCTCCGATCCGACGCGATGTTCATTTTCCCTGAAACACGCCGGGCCGGTGACCGGCGCTCCGATGGCAGTGTTGCTACGGAGGACAGGTCTGTGGTTAAATTAAATCCATGAAACCGCGCGTTTCAGCTAAAAATCCTTATTTTGCTTTGTTTTAGGCACTTTTTTCATAATAGTAATAGCAAAGTCCAAGCAAAACAGTTCAACTACGCACTGTTGTTCATTTTCAATCAGACTTTGAATTCCCAGCGCAGCCTGTGCTCTGGCGGTGATGATCGCCTCACACCTGCGGCTCACCAGCGGGCAACCGCCTGTTCTGCCGGTTTGTTGGGAGTGAACCGCGCGATAATAGCCGGACACCGTGCTTCTTCAAAAATCAGCTTCCGATAATCTGAAAGCTGAACGACATGGTCTATTGAGAATCGCGCCAGCCAACCCGCCTGAAAATCGTTGGTGTTTTCATTCATAAACACCTTCGTCGGCAGAACCAGACAGGCGCGGCCATCGTCCCGCAGGTGTGCCGAAACTTTCCACATGAAGCCGTGCGCGCTCTGCCGTTCGGGGAAAAAGTAGGCGCGGCGGGCCGCGTCGGATTTGGGAGCGTCAGCCAGATAAGGATTTGCGGCTGAGCAAAGCCAGCCTTCCATCACGGCGTCACGCTCCTGCCCGCGACCGATCCACGGCGGGTTGCCGATGACCAGATGAAAATCGGTCGGGAGCGGTAGATTCTTGGCGAAGAAATTATCCGCAAGGATCCGAGGCGTTTCTGTGTTCTTGAAACCTTTTTCCGGCGAGGCCAGCAGAGGCGGCAGAACGCGCTCGTTTTCACTCTCCAATACTTTCTTCAACTCCCAGATATCCGACGGTTTGAGCTGGTCGAACAAGGCGAGATATAAACTGAAACAAGTAATGCGGCAGGCGGTGGGGTTCAAGTCCACGCCCCAAAAATTTTTGCACAGAAATTCGCGCAAGGCAAAGGCGCGTTCCGCGTTCGACTTGCGAGGGTTTTTAAACCGCCACTCCTCGGCCATGCGATTGAACAGGATGACCAAAAAAATTCCCGACCCCACTGATGGGTCGAGGCATTTTTTATCGAGCAGCGTGTTCCATCCTTCCGTGGCTAAGTCCACCGTCATTTCGGCCAGATGCCGGGGCGTGTAGAACGAACCGGTTTGGTTCTGCTGCGCCGGATTTTCATTTCGCAAGAAACTTTCGTAGATGGCGCTGATGGTTTCAACCGGAATGAGACTGAAGTCGTAAACGGGAAAACCAAACGACCCCTGACCGGCTTCAACGCCGTTGAGGAAGTCGCGCAGGACGTTAATGTGCGACGCACGCACAACGCGGCTTCCTTCGCCCTTCGGATGAGCGCCTTGAACACTCCCTGAATCATCAACTCCTGGGCGGGGATGAGATCAGGATATTTCGGATTCTCGGCTTTGAGGTAAGGCTTGCCACTTTTGCGGAGAAACGTCTTCAACGTGCTTTCACCATCAACCAACGCAGCGACGATGTCGCCGTGGCGCGGTTCTGGACCGTGCTCCAGCACCACAATGTCTCCGTCGAGAATGTGCCGGCCAATCATCGAATCACCGGCCACTCGCAGGGCAAACGTGTTCCGCGTCGGCTTGAACCCGATGCTTTCAACGTCCACAGAAACGCAACCTTCGGCATCCTGCTCGCGCGTTTGGGGCAAACCCGCCGGAATTGAACCGAACAGCGGGATGTCCACCAGCCGGCTCCGCAACTTCGCCAGCGGGGAAATAACGCGCAAGGAGCGCGCTTTGCCGGCGTCAGATTCGAGATAACCTTTCTGGCGCAACAGCCGTACATGTTCCGTCACGGAATTCAGGCTGCGAAAACCAAACTGATCGGCAATCTCCTGGTAGGTCGGCGTTGCGCCTTCCGTCCGTTGCCATTTCAGGATAAAATCAAGAATTTGCTGTTGTCTCCGGGTCAATTCAATCATACTGTATATCCATACAGTATATCATCGGTGCCGGGTGTCAAGGCTCAACGGCGGCGGAAAAGCTGCCGGTTCGGCTGGCGCTGCGCCCCGGTTTCAATTAAATCGTTGGTCGCATGGGCCAGACGCTCCTTTTCCCGGACCCGAAGCCGCTCGATCAGCGGCTGGGAAGGAAGTTTTTCCGGAGAGCGCCGCAAAGGCCCGGCGTGTATTTGATGAAGGATGCCTGCGACAAAGTGCTCTACGTCGGCAAGGCGAAGGACCTGAAGCAACGGCTCAACCATTACCGTGTGGCCAATCCTGACCGGATGCCGCGCCGGCACCTCAAGATGGTGCGCGAAGTGGCCCGGATCGAATTTCAATTCTGCGCCAATGAAGCGGCCGCCCTGAAACGCGAATCGAAACTCCTGCGCTCGCTCAAACCGCAATTCAACCGAGCCGGCGTCTGGCCGGGAAAAACCAGATTCATCGCCTGGCGATTTGCGCAAGAGCATCTTGAACTCGCGGTAACGGACATGCCTGAACCCACTTGGCAACGTTTCGGCCCTTTGGGCGGTGGTTCCCGACATTTGCACCAGGCGCTCGCGCGGTTGTTGTGGCTGGCACTGAACCCGGCCCGCGCGTGCACAGAACTGCCAGCCGGTTGGATGCAGGGCTATCAAGCACAGCAGGTGATGATCGAATGCGGGCAATCGGTGCAGGAAGTTGCGGCGGCGTTGGCTGCGCTTTTCTGGCAATCGCCTGATGATATGTTGTTATGGCTCGGATCGCGTTTTTCCAAGCGGATTCATCCTTTCGAGCGTGCTATCATCGAATCGGAATTGGAAATTCTGAAAGAGTTTTCTGCGAAGCGAAAGCAAGCTTTGGAAGGCGGTCGGCAACTCGCGTTGCTGTAATGAGACCGTCAAGCTTCGCCTTCGAGCACTGAAAATGGATGACAGCGAACATCTGTGGGCTGCCAAAAAATTCGCCGAATACACATCGCATAATCCATTGAATTTCAAACGTCACTGTGGTCCTCAGATGCGAGGTAAAGTTGTCAAAGCCTGCCATGATCAGTGACGCCTTGGAATTGAGCTGTTCCTTGCTCCGGCTGGGCACTGACAAATTCCTGATGCAGCCGGGCGTAAATTCCGGCCTGGTGCAACAAGCTTTCATGCGTGCCGCGCTCGACAATTCGTCCCTGGTCCATCACCAGGACCAAATCGGCTTTACGGATCGTGCTCAAGCGGTGGGCTACGACGAACGCCGTCCGCCCGCGAAGTAATATATCCAGCGCCCGTTGCAACCGCGCTTCCGTGACGCTGTCAATCGCACTGGTCGCCTCGTCTAATACCACGATGCGCGGGTTCACCAGCAGCGCGCGCGCGAAACACACCAGTTGCCGTTGACCAAAGGACAGTGACGTTCCCCGTTCCGCCACCCGCGTGTGCAGTTTCTGCGGCAGCGCGTCGAGCAAGTCGAGGCAATCCAGCGCTGCTAATGTCGCGCGCACGTCGGCTTCCGTTGCCTTTGGCCGGGCAAACCGGATATTGTCCAGCACCGAACCGGAGAACAGGAAATTATTCTGCTGCACACTGCCCATTTGCGATCGTAGTGAATCGCTGTTGACTTGGTTCAAGTTCAGGCCGTCCACCAGCACCTGTCCGTTGCCCGGCAGATAAAATTTCTGGAGCAAGCCCACGAGCGTCGTCTTGCCGCTGCCGGTGTGTCCCACCAGCGCCACCGATTGGCCCGGTTCGGCCACAAACGAAATGTCCTTGAGCACGGGCCGTCCCGGCTTGTATTCAAAATGCACCGCTTGAAATTCCACGCGCCCCTGGATGGCCGGCAACGGTTTCGCCGTCGCGGCGTCCTGCCATTCTGGTTTTTGATCCAGCATCCGAAACAATCGTTCCGCGCCCGCCATCGCCATGAATGCCTGATTCAATTGATTGCCGATGGCCTGCACCGGATCGAAAAATAAATTGGCGAGGAAAAAGAACATGACGAGGTCGCCGACTTCCATGTGCAGCCAGCCGTGCCAGCGCAGCGCGCCAAACGCGCCGAGCAGCGCCATCGCGCCGAGGAAAAGCTGGCTTTTCAATTGCAGCAGCGGCACAAACACCGCCGACGCCTGCGCGACGCCCACGTTGTTCTCACCATGCACATCAATCAACTTGCGGAAGAAGCCCTCATTGACATCATGCCGGACAAATGCCTGCGTCACGCGGATGCCGCTCACCGATTCGGCGAGCGTGGAAGCGACGCGGCTCCAGGATTCCTGCACCTTGCGCAGCCGCCGGCTCATTTCCTGTCGGTAGTTTTCATTCACCAACCAGATGACCGGCACCAGCAGCACCATCAATGAAAAAAGCTTCCAGTCATACCACGCCATCAGCGCCGCCGAAGCCGTCATCTGCAATCCCTGCACCACCAGCACGAAAGCCACGTCCTGCACGCCGGCGCGCACGCTGTCAATGTCCGAGGTCATCCGGCTGATGATGCGGCCAAATTTGGTCTGATTGAAAAACGACATCGGCATCGTCATCAATTTGGCAAACAGCTCCGACCGCATGTCGTGAACCACGGCCTCGCCCAATTCAAGCGCAAACCGCTGGCGGAAATGAAAATTCACCACCGTGAACAGCGCCAGGGCAAAATATCCCGCCGCAGACCAGTAAATTTCCGGCAAGTTGCGTCCAGAAATCGGCCCGTTGATCGTGCGGCCGATCAGCCACGCCAGCGCGGGAAGTTGCAAACCGCGCGTGAACGTCAAAATGAAAAGCCAGTTCCGCTTGGCGGCGTAAGGCTTCGTGTAACGGAAAATCCGGCGGATGAGCTTCGATTGCAGCGGCGCCTTGTCCGCTTCGCGTTCCTCCGTCGGATTGTAATAAGTGATCGCCTCGCGCTCCGAATGGCCTCCCTTCGCGACCGGGTCCGCTCCCGATTTATTTTCCGGTGGCGCGCTCATAAATCCATGATCTGCAAAAGCGCGGTTTCGTGATACGGCCCCGGCTGATGAACCAATTCTGCGTGCGTGCCGGACTGCGTCAAGCGTCCGTTCTCCAACACCAAAATCAAATCCGCCCGGCGCAACAAACTCAACCGGCTGGACACGACAAAGGTTGTTCGCCCCATCATCGCCTCGCGCAAGGCGGACACGATTTCATTTTCCGTCCGCGCATCCACCGACGCCGTCGGGTCGTCGAGAATCAGAATCGGCGGCTGCAAGATCAACGCCCGCGCCAACGCCAGCCGCTGGCGCTGGCCGCCCGACAAATCCACGCCCGATTCACCCAGCACCGTTTCGTAACCATGCGGCAGCGCTGTGATAAACTCGTGCGCCGAAGCAATCCGCGCCGCGCGCTCAATCTGTTCCATCGTCGCGCGCGGATGGCCGAACGCGATGTTTGCCGCCACCGTGTTCGAAAACAAAAAACTTTCCTGATAAACAATGCCAATCTGCCGCCGGAACACGTCGAGGTTCAGCTCCCGCAAATCCTGTCCGTCCGCGAGAATTCGGCCTTGGTGCGGATCGTAAAATCGCGGAATCAAACCGAGCAAGGTGCTTTTGCCCGTGCCGGTCATTCCGAAAATGCCGATCACCTGTCCCGGCTTCGCCGTAAACGAAATTTCCGTCAGCACCGGTTTTCCCGGCGTGTAGCCAAACGTCACCCTTTCAAAGGTAATCCGCCCCGTGAGCCGCGACGGTTTGATGGAGTCCGGCCGGCTTTGCACTTCCACCGGAGTGTCCAGCACTTCAAACACGCGCCGCGCCGCCGCCAGACTTTGCTGCACCGAATTCGCGATGGTCGAGATGTTCGCCACCTGTCCCGTGAATTGCTGGAGCAAGCCCGCGAACACCACCAGCCCGCTGCCCAGCGGAATCCGCCCTTGCACATACAACCAGCCGCCGTAGGCAAACAAAATCACGAGGCTCAATTGCGACAGCATCTGCGTGCCGGGCGTGAACACCGACAAATCCCAGAAAATTTTTCGCTGCTGCGAGGACACCGTGTTGTTTGCTTCTTCAAACCGCCGGACCTGGTGCAATTCCGCGGCAAACCCTTTCACCGTCTGCATTCCGCGCACGCTTTCGCTGAACAGCAAAATCATGTTGTCCGTCAATTCGCGGTTGCGCAGGTAGCCCGGACGCAGCCGCCCTGAATAAAACTGCGCCAGCCACCACAACGGCAACGACACCGACAAACACGCGAGCGTCAGCGCCGGTTGAATCTGCCACATGAAAAATGCGTAGGCCGCCAGCGTCAGGATCATGTTCACGCCTTGCAACAGCACGCCGTCCACGAACAGCCGCGTGTTCTGCACGTCGCCCGTCACGCGGTTGAAAATGGAATTGGAACCGTGAACATCGAAGAAGCTGAAACTCAACCGTTGCAACTTCGCATAAAGTTGGGCGCGTAACGTCGGCACGATTTCTCCCTGGGTCAGCCGCGCCGTGATCATGTTGTAGATGTATGTGAGCACCGCCCGAAACATTGCCAGCACCATGATCGCCACCGCTATCGCGGTGACAATTTGCAACGCTGACCATCCCGTCGGTGGGTTCCAGCCAAACGGATAGATCGGCGACGGCAAAGAGGAGTTGAGCGCCTGCCTGATGATGTCAATCACCACGCCCAGCAACTTGAGTCCCATGATGCCGAACATCAGGATTATCAAGCTCAACACCACTGACCACACGCAATCCGCGCGAAAACGCCACGCTAACGCCAGTAAACGCCGAACCAGTTCACTGCTGGAATACCGTTTGTCGGTTGCGTTGTTGTTGACTGTTCCAGGCGCTTTCAAAACATGCAAAATGCCGCAGTTGGAATCCGCAATCGAATCAAAAATCTACGGACCGCAGACGACGAATTGACTCAAGTTAAACAT
>DLMG01000002.1:0-5972 GCA_002479245.1 Verrucomicrobia subdivision 3 bacterium UBA7542
ATCGCCTCGAATGGCACGGACAGTCGCGTCGGCTCGCTGACAGCGGATTGGGAGCGGTTTTTTGAATGGAAACGCATTGAGCGCGAGGACGAGCCGCGCCGGGTGTCTCTGGAGGTGATGATTCGCGGGACGTGCGACCGGGCGCGGTTGCTTGACCTGGTGGAAAATTTCACGCTGTTTTCGGAACACAAAGCCGGGCTGGTAAAAGTCATCGGCCAGAACCATCAGGTTCTCGGCGTGAACAACGCCATTGTCTCGATGCTCGCCGCGCGCAAGCTGGGGCATGGGCGCGGCGGCGTGTTCTGGCAGACGCAGGGCAGCGGCAAAAGTTTTTCGATGGTGTTCTTCGCGCAAAAAGTGCTGCGCAAGGTGGCGGGCAATTGGACGTTCGTGGTTGTGACCGACCGCGTGGAATTGGACGACCAGATTGCGAAGACTTTCAAGGCCACCGGCGCGGTGAGCGAAGCGGAAGGCGACGAGTGCCACGCCGCCAGTGGCGCGCATCTGCGCGAGTTGCTGCGCGGAAATCATCGCTACGTTTTCACACTGATCCACAAATTTCAGACGCCGGAGCTGCTCTGCGACCGGCCTGACGTGATTGTCCTCACGGACGAGGCGCACCGCAGCCAATATGACACGCTGGCGTTGAATATGCGCGCGGCGCTTCCGAAGGCGATGTTTCTCGCGTTCACCGGCACGCCGCTCATCGCGGGCGAGGAACGGACGAAAGATGTGTTCGGCGATTATGTTTCCATCTACGACTTCCAGCAATCCGTCGAGGATGGCGCGACCGTTCCGCTATTTTACGAAAATCGCACGCCGGAATTGCAACTGGTGAACCCGGATTTGAATGAGGACATCTATAATCTCATTGAGACGGCGGAACTTGACCCCGAACAGGAAGCCAAGCTCGAACGGGAATTAGGCCGGCAATACCACATCCTCACGCGCGACGACCGGCTGGAAACGGTGGCGCAGGACATTGTGCGGCATTTCCTTGGGCGCGGATTTGTTGGCAAGGCGATGGTGGTGTCCATTGACAAGGCCACCGCGCTAAAGATGCACGACAAGGTGCGGGCGCATTGGGCGGCGGAGCTTGGGCGGGTGCAAAAAGAATTGGGGCGTTACGACCTGGCGGCAGCGCGGAAAGCTGAATTGCTAGATCGTTTAAGGGTTTTGCAGACCACGGACATGGCGCTCATCGTGTCGCCCGGCCAGAACGAGATTGAGCAGATGAAGAAGCATGACCTCGACATCCTGCCGCATCGCAAGCGGATGAATGAGTCGCAGCCGCCGCTGGACGAGAAATTCAAGGACACTGAAGACCCGTTGCGAATCGTGTTCTTGTGTGCCATGTGGTTGACCGGCTTTGACGCGCCGAGTTGTTCCACGGTGTATCTCGACAAGCCGATGCGGAATCACACGTTGATGCAGACCATCGCACGCGCGAACCGGATTTTTCCCGGCAAGCATAGCGGCATGATTGTGGATTATGCCAATGTGTTCGCCTCGTTGGAAAAGGCGCTGGCAATCTATGGCGCGGGCAAAGACGGCAAGAATCCGGTCAAGGACAAGGCGAAGCTGGTTGCAGATTTGCGCCGCGCCGTGGACACCGCGACTACGTTTTGCGCCACGCGCCAGGTGATTCTCCCGGCCATTGAGCAACTGGCCACCGGCAGCTTGGAGCGGTTGCAGCGGATTGATGATGCTGTCAACGCGCTCATTTCGCCCGACCCGTTGCGTCGCGAGTTTTTCGGCCACGAACGACTCGTCAGCACACTTTATGGCGCGGTGAGACCCGACCCGGCGGCGTTGGAGTTTGCCGGTCGTGTCGCCAGCATTGTGGCCATCGCCAATGCCATCCGCACCAAACTCAATCCAAACCCGGCAGACATCACGGAAGTCATGGGCGACATCGGCAAGCTGCTCGACGCTTCCATCACGGGTGTTGACATGCCCGCCAAGCCCGCGCCGGTGATGGATTTGTCCAAGATTGATTTCGAGGCGCTCCGCAGTCGGTTCAAGGAATCCAAGCACAAGAATACTGACCTGGAAGTTTTGAAAGCAGCGATTCGTGCGCAGTTGGAAAAACTGATCAGTCTGAATAAAACCCGCGCCGATTTCGCGGAGAAGTTTGAGGAGTTGATTGAAAGCTACAATCAGGGCAGCCAGAGCATTGAGGGGTTGTTCGAGGAATTGCTGAAACTGAGCCGCAATTTGAACCTGGAACAGGAACGTCACGTCCGCGAGAACATGACCGAGGAAGAACTGGTGATCTTTGATATCCTGACGCGTCCGGCACCTGAGTTGAGTGCCGACGAACGGGCTGAGGTCAAGAAAGTCGCCCGTGAACTGTTGAACAAAATGAAGCTGCTACTGGTGCTCAACTGGCGGCAGAAGTCCACGGCCCGTTCACAACTCAAGCTCACCATCGAAGACGTGCTCGACACGGGCTTGCCACGCATCTACACGCCAGAACTTTATCGGCAAAAATGTTCCGCCCTGTTCGAGCACGTTTACGAAAGCTATCCAGAACGTGACACGGGTGTATATGCGGCGGCGGCCTGAACAAATGAATCAATGAAAAGCAAAAACTCAAAAGTAGAATTGTAAACCTGATACCACACGATGCAAAACAACACAGAAACACTACCGGGAATCGACGTGCTCAACACTGGCTATGGCGATTTTGAACTCAGCTTTGACCCAAACAAGCCGGATGAAGTGCAAAAGGCCAAAGAGACCATTACCGACATGCTCAAGCGCGGCTATGCCATTTTTGTCAAACAAGGCAAGGAGACATTCCGCGTCCGCAAGTTTGACGCCGACAAGAATGTTTACATTATTGGCAGCACACCGGCTGAGGAAGTCCCGATAGGGGAAGCGCGGGCAACTGCGGTGGGCCGGTCAGCCGGAGGTTAGTCATGGGTGAAGAAGCGAAGCTTGAGGTCGGCAAGGATCTCGTGACTTTAGCCCAAGCCTCCCGAAACTTGGCCGAATCAAGTATTGGGCGGCAGGATTGGTCTGGCTTGCCAATTCCGATCCCCGGTTTGCGGCTGGTGCTTGAGCCACGTTACAAGCATAAAGCCATGGAAAATTTTAGCTGGAAGGAATGCTACGACGAGAACGGCGTCCGCCATGCTATCCCTCAAGAGCCACCGCGTCAGGCGTCCGAGTTCAGAAGAGTCAATTCCTGGTGGAGTGACAGATACCAAGTGACCGTGATTGTGTTTCAGGATAAGCAGGGCCGCGCCTGGTTCAGCTTGGATAAGGTGGACAGATTGTCGTTTGCTTTACAGACTCTGGAGGCGGCCTCGGCATGGCCAGTCGAGGCTGAGCAAAAAGCCCAGAAGAAACTCGCCAGTCTTATCCCACAAGATTTATTCGAGTTATATTTGCTGACGGGTCATTTCACTGAAACCAGTAATCGCAGCCAGGTCACTTACCTGTTTCGGAAAGGCAGACCGACAATCGCGATGCGTGAGCGCGAAGAGTGTTCCTACTGGCTGTGTGCCCTTTGCCTGCACCCCATCGGCTATTATGGTGATACTTGGGCCGGAGTGATGTGTCCAACCGACGAAGTCATTGCGCATCTTTTAATGATGCGCGGCTCAGAGGAAAAATACTGGGCCAATGCAAATCAGCACCCAATCGACCATCCTGCCGCTGGCGTGTAAGCAGCTTTTTGCATAAACGCATTGCGCGCAGAAATCGGTCGGGACACAAATTCCCTGCCACCTGTAAAAGCATGACGGTTCGTGTATAATATCCATTGGAGGTTGGTGGATATGATTTGTCCTCACTGTAAAAATGTCTGTAAAAAATATGGTTTCTTTGGGCAGGGGGAACGCTGCCAACGTTATCGCTGTAATTTATGCCAGAAAACTTTTTCTGACATTTCACACCGGCCACTAGGCAGGCTCAAAACGCCGCTTAAAAAGGCGACGCGAATCATAAACCTCCTGGTTGAAGGCATGGGCGTCCGCGCCACGGCACGGATCACGAAAACGCATCCGAACACCATTCAGGCGGTGTTGGAAGTGGCGGGCAGTAAATCCGCCTTCTTGCTGGACAAGATGGTGCGTGAGGTCAATTTCCCTTTCGTCCAGGTTGACGAAATGTTTTGTTTTGTTGGCTGCAAAGAAAAAAATAACCTGACCGGAGACCCGGAACGTGGAAGGCAATCCATTTTCCTCGGCGTGGACGCGGACAGCAAGTTCATCATCAACTGGATGATCGGCAAACGCACTTCCTGCACGATTGAAAAATATATGCAGGACTTAAAATTGCGCGTCGCACGACCATTCCAATTATCTACGGACGGCTACGAACTTTTTGAGGATGAGGTCAAGTGGGCGTTCTATGGCGAAGCCAGCTATGGCCAAGTGAGCAAAAAATTCATTCATCCCAGAGCGAAGGATTCAAATACAGCGGAAGGACGTTATGAGCCAAGCCGGGTGAAGACGATCTATAAACGGCAGGTGTTCGGGCCGGTTCGATTCGACAAAATCAGCACCTCCTATATTGACCGAACGCATTTGAACCTGCGGCTCTTCAACCGGCGGCTGACCCGCTTGACACTGGGATTTTCCAAAAAGCTTGAACATCTCAAGAATTCCGTGGCGCTTTCCATCGCACACTACAACTTTTGCCGAATTCATCATTCGCTCCAGGGTGAAACGCCGGCAATGGCGGCAAGATTAACCGACCATATATGGTCCATCGGCGAGCTATTGACCGAATCGGGTCAAATCGGCTCTGAGAAATGGATTTGTCCTTTGCTTGAACGCACCGTTTCACCCCCGATTAAAAATTCCTCAAAGCTGCACAATACCGCCATGAATGTGCCCTTTTATAAAACTTTCCACGACCCCGAGTTCGTCACCACAATTGACCACGACAGCCGCGAGCACCCACAGCCCCAGCTCGCTTGACTAAACACTTTACTTACATTTGATTTACGCGCAGTTGGCCGCGTGAATTTCCGAACCGATGCCGACCATATCGCGCATATCCGCAAAATGGTCGGCGACGGAATTTAACCGCGATTTAGCTATTTAATCCAACGATACGTCCGCTGGATTTCTGTTTGGGTGGAAACAGATCGCCCACCGGCACACCAAAAACTTCGGCGAAAATTACGATTTGTTTGTCGGTTGCAATTGAGCGTAAGGTTTCGATATTAGCTAGGATGTCGCGAGTGATATAAATCCCCAGGAGTTGCATTTTGGTGACAAGCAAATCCTGCGACCAGCCTTTTTGGTATCGAAATCGGGCCACATTTCGTCCAATGACATTTGCGTTTTGAGTCATACCCGGCGAGGTTCGCAGATACGAACGCATTTCCGCCCTCCGGCTTCGTGAATTGCGCCGCCGATGATACCGCTCCGTTCCGCTCGGCAAGGATGCTACGGGTCGGCTCAAAAAATCTCGCCGCTTCCGTTCCTCCTTGCCAATGCTCACGTCGCCAGTTGCGGCTGGTTAGGAATTCACGAAGCAGCCCTGCAAGCCTCTGGCTTGGGAGGCCGCTCAAATTTATGGTTGACAACTGTATCGTGTAAGATACTATGTAAGAAATATGGGATTCATTGAGTTTCCATTCATCGAGGTGCCGAAAGATTTGCGCAAGATTGTCGGCGAGCCGACGCCCGGCACGCGCGCCTACCGCCGGGAGGGGACACACGCGGAATGTGGCCAGTGGATTGAAGACCTCGGCTTGCATTACAAGGGCGACGTGGGCATTTCACCCGTCGGCGTCACCATGTTCGTGCCCGTTCAACGAGCAGCCGTCCACAAACGCATCAAGGAAGGCAAGCTGACCGCGTTCTTTTTCTACATCACGCGCAACGAAAGCACGTTTTTTGGCACCAAACGCAAAGTCAAGCTGCGCCCCTACATCCTGTTGTCCATGAGCGAATGCAAGGCCTGGGTGGCGGAAATGAAACGCCGGATGGGTTATGTGGATGAGCCGG
>DLMG01000002.1:6024-13076 GCA_002479245.1 Verrucomicrobia subdivision 3 bacterium UBA7542
ATGGGTTATGTGGATGAGCCGGATGAGACGCCCTTGAGAGTAAGTAAACGGCTGATGCCAGCGGCAGCAGAGGATGAGCCAAAAACCGAAAAGGAAGCCAAGGAAGCCTTGGACTTTGCAGGCACCGACCCGAAAGACAAGGGCAACCGGAAAGTCAGGTATGAAGAAGCCTTGAGCACGGAAAACCGGCAACAGGATATGTTTTTGCTGCTGGCCGAGGCGATGGCGGCGATGGCGTCCGGCAAGAAGGCCGAATTTTATCGGAAGCGGCTGCAAAAGGGAATGGAATGGGACAAAAAAGAAAAGCGATGGAAATGGAAGGACGAAGATGAACCCGGAAAACGAATTTAATGACCGGCTAATCCGTCTGCCCGAGCTGGAACGGATTTTCGGCGTGTGCAAGCGGACGGTAAGACGGAAGGCGGAGGCTGGCGAGTTGCCACCATTGGTTCGCAGCGGCGGCGTGGTGGGGATGTTGGAAAGTAAAGTTAAAGAATATTTTCGACGGTTGAGCGGGCAAGGAGCAAATTGAACGAAAGTAAAAATATGATTGCTTACATTTATCGGCCAAAACGTCAGCGCAATGGCAAATTGATTTCCAGCCGGATTTGGCGGGCACGGCTGAAATTAAATGGCGACGTTAAGGCGCGTGACATTTCCCTCGGCGTGTCTGACAAGCAGGTTGCCGAACAAAAATTGCGGGATAACATCCGCGATCAGGAACGGACGGCGGTCGGTTTGCTGGCACCGGCAGCGCAGCGTGAGACGTTTGAAAATCCAATGGAACGGCTCGTGGACGGCTATGTGGCTGATTTGAAGGCGTTGGGACGTTCCGCTGATCACGTCCGGCATGTGGACAAGCGGTTGCGGCGGCTCATGCGGGAATGCAAATGGCAAAATCTTCGCGAAGCCACAGCGGATTCATTCCTGCGTTGGCGTGCCGGACAAAAGAAGACTCCCAAAACCATCAACGAATATCAGGCGGCGCTGTCGGCGCTGTTCACTTGGCTACGCAAACAAAACCGCGTCGCGGCCAATCCGTTTGAACTCGTCACCAAAGTGGATGCTCGCGGCAAGGAAAGTTTCCACCGCCGGGCATTGAACGACGATGAAGCCCGGCAATTGCTGGCAGGACCGCACCGACCGGTGTATCTGCTCGCACTGCACACAGGTTTGCGTCGCGGTGAAATCAATGCGCTTCATTGGGGTGATTTGCATTTGGACGCGGCCAATCCGTTTTATGTCGTTCCAGTGGCAAAGAGCAAGAGCCGCAAAGAACAACCGCGCCCGCTGCATCCTGAACTGGCGACGGAATTGCAGGTGATGAAATCCGCTGGAAAAGTGACGCCGGAAACTTTGGTGTTTCCCGAACGCGTGCCAGCAATGAAGGCGATTCGCGCGGATTTCAAGACCGCAAGCATTCCGCTGGAGGATGAGCGCGGTCATCGGGTGGACTTCCATGCGTTGCGGATGACTTACATCACGCGCCTGCAACGGGCGGGTGTTTCGCCCCGTGAAGCAATGGAATTGGCGCGGCACAGCGATATGCGTCTGACGATGAAAACCTACACAGACGCGGCGCAACTGCCATTGGCTGCAACCGTCAGAAAATTACCTTCGTTTAATGACACACAAATAGACACACAAACTTTAGTCGCAGGCGGTCAATTCGTGTCACCATCGGTCATTGGCCTGAAGCCCATCAAAGTGGGTAAAGCCATTGAAAAAATTGATGAAAATCACGAAGAGTCACTCGCTGTCACTGCCGGTCCCAAAAATCAAACTGGCGGAGAGAGGGGGATTCGAACCCCAGAAACACCGTTGGAGTGTGCAGCGTGACAGACTGTGACAGGCAGGGACAGGGCAGGACAATCGCCTGTGTTTTCAATGATTTCTGAATTTCCTTTGCCCCCATTTTCCGTGACAGCTTGTGCCACGGCAGGACTGCTTGCGCCTGTGGTTTGTGTGCCTAGTTGTGTGTCAGCCATCTTTTCATCCAGGAAGTCCGGCAGCTTCTCAATCAAACTTGCCGTCTCCAATCGCGTCGTGTCCGTGTAAGGCCCCGTTGTCAAGCGCGGATCACTGTGCCGCATCAATTCCTGCCGGACCTGCACCGACGCCCCGGCTAGTTCCAGATTCATGTTGTACGTCATCCGCAGCGCGTGGAAATCCACCTTGCAGCCTTGTTCGTTGCAAACTGGGATGCCCGCCGCCTTCAAATGCTCGTGCATCTTCCGCATGGAAGCAATCCGACCGGCAAACACCAATTCATTCGCCGCGCCCGCCACCGGCTTGATCGTTTGCAGCATCCGCGCCAACTGTGATTTCAAATAAATCTTGTTCGCCTTGCGGTTTTTCGTCGTGGCACTCCGCACCAAGATGAACGGCCGGTCCACCTCCAGATGCACGTCACCCCATTGCACCGAAGCCAGTTCCTTGCGCCGCAGGCCCGTGTTCACCGCCGCCAGGTAGCCCAAACCATAAAGCCCCGCCTCCGCCAGCAGCCGCCGCATCTCCTCATTCGTGAAGGAACGACGTTTCACGGTTTCGTGGCCCTTGCGTTCCACCTTGCCCACCCGGCGCAACGGATTGCTTTCCAGCCGTTCGTTGCGCTCCATCCACACAAACAGCGAGGACGCCGCATTCTGGTATTCATGCAGCGTCTTGGGCGAGAATCCCTTTTGCTGGGCTCGCCACAGTTGAAACGAGTCCGCACTGACATCCCGCAGGTGTTCCCACCGGCATTCACTAAAAAGCCGCTTGATGCGTGTCTCCAGATGTTTGATATGGCTCTCCGAACGCTTCCGCCCCCGCAGATCGGCCAGAAAGTCCGCGAGGTGGGCCAGCAAGGGCGACTGGGCCGCTTCCCGCAACGGTTTCCGGCTCGTCAGCCCCGCCAGTTCCTTTTCGCGCTGGCGCACCACCACCAGCAGCTTCTGGCTGGCCAGTTGTTTGTCGGTCGTGTGCAGCGGCAGCGTCGTCACCTTGAATTCGCCATCCAGCTTGAACCGGCCTCGATACAGCCGCCCCACGTGCAGCCGCCCGTTGATTCTTCGTTTCGGTCTAAATACATTGCAGATCATACGCAACCAACCTTTCCGCTGCCTTTCACATAACCCATTACTTGCGACCGAACCAGCCGGGTGCAGCGTCGAAACCGGCTTGCCGTTAACTGGCCGTCGGCAATCATCCGCCACACCGTGCGCGGATTAACCTTCAAAATTGCCGCCGCCTCTTTGACCCTCAAAGATTCGTCATCCAATCCTAATTTGTTATTTTCGTCACTGTTCATAAATCCGTCACGAGCCACGCTTTACGGGATGTCCAGTCCAGTTGCCCGTGCGCAACCGGTTTTCCTTCGCCTTCGCCAGCGAACGGCGCGAGATGATCACCACCGTTCGATCCTTGAAGCGGAATTCGCTCTTTTCAAGAATCCCGCGTTCAACCAACCGATCAATCATTGACCGGTGGCACCCAAGCTCCTCTGCCGCCATTGTCGGCGAAGGCCCATTCACTCCGTTTCGGCAGACTTTGGCGAACCAGGCTTGCATATCCGCCATCGCCTTTTCCTCCTCCGTCAATTCGTTCAAAGACTTCACCGGCCCGCCGCACACCTGGCACGTCAAACCAGCCGTTTTTGTCCCTTGGGGCGTCGCATGGGAAAGCCCGCCGCAGTAGGCACACCACCCGTGCAGGACATTTTTGGCTTTCATTTTTTGACTTTCGCACGCTTGCCTTTTTCTGGATACATTGGATAATGCTTGCCCTCTTCAGGAACCACCGGATAACTCGGATCACACTCGCGGATTTTCTCCCACGGCCAGGCATCCATAAACGTATCACCGTTACACCCCTCGTAAGGGCAGTATTGCAACCCGTCAATTTCCCGGCACTCGCCCTGCCGATATACCCGCTCACAATGCAAGCACCAGAAGAAAACGGATTTCTTGTTCCACTGATTGTGGATTTCCTTGCCGTATTTCATTGTCCGAGGAACGCCTTTCGGCATCTCCTTACTCGGTAATTCCACAGCAATCATGCCATGCCTCGATTTCACCCTCAAAGGAGCAAACAATTTCTTTGCCTGCTTGAGGATGCGGTCATCTTTTTTCGTTTTCATAAAATAGGTGTCATTATTTGATTTTGAATATACGTCTTTGAATCTTTGCGTCAACACTAAAAATAAAAATGTTTTGGCGGTGAGAAAACGCACTGCCCCCGTTCCTGTTCCCGTGTTTGTCATCGGGCTTGCGGGATTGAAGGCCAAGCCAGATGCCAACCACGCGAACATTCACCCCCGAGTAAGCCTGCTCGTGTCAGCTTTGCCACCAGCACTGCGCCCCGCCACCCTTCGCAGATCTGGTTTCAAATCCGACACCACCAGGACAAATCTCGCGCGATTGAACGGTGCGGGTCATTGGTCAACCGGCCCGCGAGATTGGCTGCCCAGTGCTTTACCAACATTCGGGCTAATTCTTGAAGGGAGCCGTGCAGTCTATCCTCATATTAGGCGGCATGGTCATCTACTTTTAATATGCGCGATAATAATTCAAAATTTCCTTTGTCACTTTTGTTTGGCGCACTTGGATGGAAAAAATCCACAAAAATCATATCCTTACTTTTGAAAACTCGCTCACCTAAACTAACAAGGTCAAAGTGATGCCTTATGTATTTGAATGTCCCACAGCAAAACAACACATCTGGCTTGATGATTTCAATTTGCCGGACTAAAAACGGCCAATCTCGCTCCACATAGCCCTGTATGTTTCCATCATCGCTTATTGGATTACATTCCGCGTTCTTTTTCAAATTAATATAGGCAACGCCTGTCAATGGTTTTTCTTTTTCTGCCAATGTATCCTCAAGACTGCATCCTTCTCCATTTCTAACTTTCTCTGTAATAAACCTCCACATACTTAGATTACGCCAAAACCGACCACTATTTCCACAAGGGCCATGACTCTTGCCTCTAATTTCGCAGAAATCATCATTTGATTCCTTGAGAATAAAGGCAATCTTAATATCAGCATCTTGCCATGCTTCGTCAACCAATACTCCGTCGTTTGAAAAGCACTCATAGTCCGGCCGACTTGACCGCCAAACTTGGAATAGCTGATCAATATTTTGGGCGTTCTGTATGCTCATGTCTGGTGTGTTCATATAAAAGTGTAATGCCGCCTAACGAAAAAAGCTGAGCCACGATGACCGTGAGCCAGCGCAACCAAAACCAAAAAACACAATGAAACTGAAAACACTCATAATGCTAGGGGCAGTCATCGTTGGCTCCGGCGCTTTGTTAGGTGTTATGGTCATATTTCAAACAAGCCTACTTCATAATGGACGGCTCTTCGGATGGGATCAGGGATTTATCGTCTCCGAGTGGGCCGGAGAATCCAACATAAAATGTGGTGATCTTGTTACCGCCAAAGGCATCGTGATAGCGAACTGTGCCACGGACATGATGGACAATCTGTTGGGATTCCAGCAACCGAAACACTGCATCTCCAAGCGGTGCCGGCTCTCGCATCCAGATATGCTGTGTGTTTCCGGGAGCGATTGTGCCGCCGTCAGCAATAGCAGAGAAAAACCAATTGCGGTCGGAAGAATTTGGGGCGGACGATGCCACCGAATAATCAACTCCGTCAATAAATGCCGGCGTCTTTCCGGTGTTCTTAATCTCGGCTATAAAAGTAATGCGATCTTGGGCGGTGAATGGCTTGGCTATCCCAAAGGTATCTGCGCTAACCCATGCTCGCTCGTCGTCGGCAAACTGCTGTTTTTGAGTCTGCCACTGGAAAAATCCAAGAACGAAAACAGCAGAAGTGGCTATCAACGCCAAAATCCCTATTGGTGGCTTAACCCACATCCAAAACTTCTCATACTTGCCAAGGCATGTATTGTCATGGGAATGATTTTTGTTTTTTGGGGGCATTATAGGAAAAGCATTTTGATGCTTGTTTTGGCGCTTATTGTTTTTTCTTTTGGCTGGTTTGTTTGGCTACGCATGTTTTGAACCCATACGCGAATGACACCTAACGAAAAAAGCTGAGCCACCGCCGACTCGCGACGTGAACCGCGACAGCGGAACTGTAAGCGCCAACGGCGGTTGGCTCCGGCGACTTGTTAGCCCACATGGTCATAGCTGAACATCAATATCCAAAGTCTGGCTGCCTCGAATGACTCTGACGGGAACCTTCTGCCCGACATACGATGGCAACAAATCAATAAACTGCTGAACTGTCTCTACCGGCTTATCGGCAAACTGAATGATAACATCACCCTCCAAAATATTGGCACGAAATGCCGGACTATCAAGCATCACGATGTCAACCAGAACGCCCGTATTGCGCTGAAGCGTGCTCCGCATCGCGTCAGGAATCGGCGCAAGCCGAGCACCAAAAATGCCCGGCTTCATGCGTCGCCAGAATAAAGCTCCCTGCTCATAAACCTGGCGCGAGTATGGAACATACTGTGTGCTGAAAGTGCCGGGTGTGGTCGTGGTGGAGGTGCCGGAATAATTGCCATAAGCATAGCCGCCACTACCGTAAGCGTTGGCGGTGCCATAGGTCTGTGTCGTGTAAGTCTGCCCCGCCTGATACAAAGGAAGTGCCATGACTCCCGCCTCGGTGTGAGAAAACTGCGTGGAGTATAGCACAATATCTGCGCTGACCGCCTTCGCCTGCCACATCAACTGCTGCTGGCCAACCAATCCGCCACTAAATGCAGCGATGCCGATGGGAACATATCCCTGCTCCTGCAAGTGCCGGCCATCCGTGCGAAAGTCTGATGTCGCGATAATCCGTGGCTCGCCTGAATGAGGAAGCAATCGCTGCTGCACGGCAACCGGCCACTGGTTCGTGTAGTTCTGGTAAAACCGTGCGTATGGATTGGTCGCACAACCCGTCAGGAAACTGACTCCCAAAAGTGCGGCGAGTAGAATTGATGCTCTCATAGTTTTCATGCGCGAATGTGGGCTAACGAAAAAAGCTGAGCCACCGCCGACTCGCAGCGTGAACCGCGACAGCGGAACTGACAGCGCCAACGGCGGTTGG
>DLMG01000047.1 GCA_002479245.1 Verrucomicrobia subdivision 3 bacterium UBA7542
GATGTGACGAACTTGGGTTAAGTTCCCAAGGGTCGAAAGCCCGATACTCCATCCGGCTGGCCTCCAGATTCATCCGGTATTGCTGCCACTCGACCCCATCCACTCCCGGTGCGGCCTTCGTCTCCAGACGATAAAACGCCTTGAGCAGACTGCCTTCGTTGAGATGGTGGAGCAGTGCGGTGAACTTCATTCTTTTGTCCTTGCTTGCGTTTCGTCGCACACGTTCCAACCCGGGTGACATCTCATGTTTCCGGCTCCGTGTCCGGGAGGTGCCAGGCTGGCCCGTGTTCCTCTTGATTGAGTCCCTTTTCTCCACCAACTCCGCCTCCGGGAAGTCCCATTGGGACTTCTGGATTCTGTTCGCTGGCTTCTTCGATACTACGGACTCATCCGACTCCCCACGCCCACTCATCCCCACCGTTTGGCTAACTGCCTTCGAGGGGCGCTCCAAGCGCTTTTCTTCGCTTGGAGAGGTGTGGGGTCTCCCAGTTCCTGCGCTGGAAGCTTCGATGCGTGCTGAGGGTCTGCGACCGCGCGGGTCTGCCGGTGAACTTGCCTTGGCGTTCACCGTCATGTTGCCTTCCGCTTCGCATAACAGCGTCGGCGACCCGGAGGTTCGGATTTCGCGGCTCGATGCCTCGCCCGCCTCTGCCCCTGTCAACGCTTCGTGATGGGCCTTACGACCCATCCCGCATGACTCGGGGTCAGGATGATTGGCTGTATCTTTCCTGTGTGACCTTTCCATTTCACTGCTTCCGGCCAGTTATCTGGCGCTTCTATCCGGCTGGCAGAGCACGTCCACTTTAATTTGCTCCATCAGGCCAATAAAGAGGGTGGCGGAAAAGGCTGATCCCCAACTTTTGCATTGGTGATACCGATGTTGTCGTCATGGCAGCGGAGGACCAACCAATACCCGATAGAAGGAGACTTTGTTCGTCAGGCTCGCGGTTGTATCCACCCAGGTAAAAGGCATCGCCGGCGAATTCGTCTCAAAGACGGTGTTCCACTTCAGGAGATTGGCGGAAGACTGGACCGCATAGTCAGGTCCAACCATGCCACTGACGGTGAGGCTGAATTGGCCGTTGGCCAAGTTTACGACGGACGCTGACAAGGTCGGCAATGTGAGCGGATTCACCACCACGCTGAAATTCCGGATGGCGCTCATCGGCGGGGTTCCGTTGTCGGTCACCTTGATCGAGACGGGGTTGGTGGAGTTGGCTTGTGAGACCACAGGCTGCCAGTTGAAAACGGCGCTGGTGTTATTGTTCTGAGTCAGGGTGGCGCCGGACGGGCCGTTCAACAGGCTGAAGGTCAGGGTCGGAGTCGGCGGATTGGTATCCGTAGCGGTGGTGGTGAGGGAGACGGTCTGCCCCACGTTCACCGTCTGATTCCCAATCGCGGCCAGCACCGGCGGCGTGTTGGTGGGGATCAGCAAATCAATGATGGTATAAGCCGGAACCAGGACGGTGAATGAGTTCCCCAGCCCGGACACGGTGTTGGTGGAGACGGGCCAGCTTGGGTAATCATTTGTGCCGCTGTAGTTGGTGAGGCCGAATTGATACTCGGTGCCGGAACCGGAAAGGGTCAGCCCGCTGATGTTCACCGCAGCGGCGATGGCGCTGGTCGGGCTTAGATTGACCAGCATGACGCCCAGATTGCCGTCCTGCCGTTGCGTGGCGTGGATGCGCAAATCGTCATCTTCGTATGTGCTTTCAAGAAACGTATCGCCGACGTTTGCCAGCAGATGACACATCATCGTCCCGTAATAAGCGTGGCCCGGCGTCTGGTTGTTTTGAAGGATATCCGTGTGAAGTATTTGGTAGTCCACGTTGACGATGCCGTTTTCAAGCCAGGTCAGGTAATTATCCGCGGCAAAGAGCGACACCGCGGCCCCGGTGGCGGTTCCTGCGCCGGTTTCGGTGATGGCGATTTTCATTTGCGAAGCCTTGGTGGCGCCCAGAATGTTTGTCAATTGCGACAAAGTTTCCTGGATGGTTGGGACAATCGTGGTGGATGCAGCCAGGGTGGAAGCAGTGTCGGTGCCGGGATACCAATGAACGATGACAAAGTCCACCACGCTGCCACACACATCCAACAATGAGGTGTTCCAAGCGCTATGGTCCTCGTCAAAGAAGACACCACAGAGGATGGTGGGGTCCTTTGCCTTCATGTCGTTGATGAACTGGATCGAATTCGTGCCGTAGGCAGCCGGAGAGAGAGTGGGCTGGCCAACGCGGTCGGCCGCCGTCTGGTCCAAATAATGCAAATCGTATTCCCAATCCCAGCCGGAAAAATAACCGTTGCCGTATATCTCATTGCCGATTTCCCAATATTTGATGCCGTAATTATTCGTCACATTGGCATCCGCCACCCAGGCCGCGGCCACAGTGGGATCGCCGCCGGCGTCGTCCGCCGGATTGGAACCATAATTGACAGTGATGATCGCCTTGGCAGCCGACGGGGTGACCAGGACGTTCATGAAATTGGCAAACGAGTCCTCGGTATTGATATAACCTCCGTCGTTCACTGTCGTCGTTTCCCAATTGAAGATGTCCCCGTATGACCCGCCCGGAAAACGAAGGGCGGTGATGCCGGCGGCCTTCAGCAGGGGAGGGATTGCCGAGCTGATCAGGTCATTGTCATAGACCGCGGTGCAAACCCCCAATCCCTGCGGCGGCATGGTTGCCATGGTGTCCGCAACGTTGATGCTGACAGCGATTGGTTGAAGAACGGTGACACTGACCACGCTGCTGGTAGCGCTGCCGGAAGCGTTGGTCACGATAAAGTCGAACTCGAAAATGCCGGCGGCGGACGGAGTCACCGTCAGACTCGCGTTGGTGGCGTTGGGAATGTTGGTCAAGGAGCCGCTGCTGTCGCCCATTTGCCATCGGTATCGAAGCGGAGAAGCACCCACCGCGGCTGCAACCAATGTGACCGGGGCACCGAGGTAACTGGATAGGGCCGGCGAAACAACCGGCGCGCCGGCCAGGAGCTGGCTTGTATTCGTTGACAAACCGATGTCGAAGACTGCGTCATAACTATGACTGCTTCCGAAGGTGATTGCCCCGCCAGCGGGGAAAAAAAGCCCAATCTCACCGCCCGCGTAAGGATTGTTGCTGGCAACAGCCAGCGCCTCCCAGCCGGCGGTCGAACTCGCCTTGCCAAATGACCATGCATAAGTCGAACCGGGCGCCAACGGTATGGACAAGCCGGTCCATTCCAGCCAGTCGCCGTCGTTGAAGGTGAAATTGGCCGAGGTGTTGGTTTGCAGGGGTATGGCGACGCCGTCGGACACGGAATAAATGTGGAGGTAATAGGGCTGGGGCGTGCTGATGCCGCTGTAGGAATCCAGTCCGGCGGTCATAAAAGCCAGTGACGTCAACAGATATCCTGTCGAACCAGTCAGTGTGGTGAAAGTCTGGCCTGGTTCGCCAGCGTCATGGCCTGTCTGGTTGTCAGTGTAGTAATTCAGACCATCGGGAAACGTCGTATTTCCGGAGGTGCTCAACTGGGAAATATCATTGGGACCCGGAGTCGGGGTGGCGGAACCAATGTCCGTGAGTGTTTGGGCGCGGGCCACCCCGGCTAATGCAACGGCCAGCATCAAACCCACGGACACCGCGGCTCGCCACCGGCAAGCATGGAGAGTCAGTGAGCGCTTGATTCGCAAGCTATGAGGCATAAATTGGAAGCAATTTCCGAAAGCAGTCCCACTTTACCTGACATTTCCCATTTAGTTTCATGCCCATGACCGGCGTGGGTTAGAGTGAATTCTTCCCCTGAGCCTTGGCTTGCTTCCAACGCGCCCTGGCCGCCGCCGCAATTTTGGCTCT
>DLMG01000303.1 GCA_002479245.1 Verrucomicrobia subdivision 3 bacterium UBA7542
AATAACTTTTGAGACAGTCTCTGTCCACCCTCCGTAGCAGAGCTACTGCGGAGGACGAGCTGCGCCGCCGGGTATGATGGCCGCGCAGCAGCCCTACCGTCTGGGGAAATGGTATAAGACGCCGTTTACTTCCCGTCAGGCGCAAAGATTTCTTCGATGGGCAGCTTGAACAACCGCGCCACGTTGAAAGCCAGCGGCAGGCTTGGGGCATGCCATTCAGTCTCAGTGGCGTTCACGGTTTGCCGCGGGGCGCTTGGTTTCCCGGCCAGGCCGGACTGCTGCCATCGCGGCGAGCAGCACCGGGAAGCCACGGGTTAGTTCTTGATCGTGTCCTCGTTTGAAGTCACTGGCGACAAGCGCAGCTTTTCCATCTGTCCCTCGAGCAGGCTGACTGATGATTTTGAGCCGAAATGGGAGAAATTTTGGAAACACACGTCAAGCAAAGCCGCCGCCGCCTTGGCGTGCTTTGCATTTTCACCGCTGGAATGTCTGCCTATTTCCAAAATGAGTTCGTATGCGACCAAAAGGTCGGAAAGTGCACCATCAATCACGGCCTGTTCACTGAATTCCTTGCTCATAATTTTCCTTTCCAAATTCTCCGGCAATTGAAACGCGCATGGCGGTTTCCCCTAAAAACATGCCTCCGCCATTTCGACCAAAGCTTGCACCGTCCAGGCAGTGTTGGCAACACCAGTTTGCTGTGGTGTCGCGTGTCCGCACGCGATGGTGTGCCGGGCATTATCGCAAAGCGGGACCGGCAGCGCATGGTCGGCTGACACCGCCGACGCTGCGGTTCAAACCGCCTGTCGCGAATGGCTCACGCTTTGGAGAGACTTTGGCGGGGCGCCCGGTTAAATTCGCGCGCATGAGTTCGCAACGGGTCATTGTGGTCGGCGGTGGCGCGGCGGGGTTTTTTGCCGCCATCACCTGCGCCGAAGCCGCGCCCGATGCGGAGGTGACGGTACTCGAACGCGGCCCGCAGTTCCTCTCCAAGGTCCGCATTTCCGGTGGCGGTCGCTGCAATGTCACTCATGCCTGCTTCGATGCGCGTGAATTGACCGCCTGCTATCCGCGCGGCGGGCGGGCATTGCTGGCTCCCTTCAAAAACTTTCAAGCGCGCGACACGGTGGCGTGGTTTGAATCGCGCGGCGTGAAGCTGAAAACCGAGGCCGACGGCCGCATGTTCCCCGTCAGTGATTCGTCGCAAACCATCATTGATTGCCTGATGAATGCTGCAAAAGCGGCGGGGGTGAAGTTGCGGCTGAATTGCGGCGTCGAACATGTGGCGGCCAGTGGGACAGGCATCCTGTCTGTCCAGCCGGTACGAGACAGGCTGGAAGCCTGTCCCACATTTGAACTGACCATCGCAAACAAGGCATCAACTCCCTCTCCTCCGCTGGAGGAGAGGGGCGGGGGGAGGAGGCCGATTCAAATCAATGAACGAGCCCCTCGCCCCGGCCCTCTCCCCGCCGTGCGGGGCGAGGGGGAAATAATGGCGTCCGAAATGACTTCCTGCGACCATCTGTTGCTGGCCACGGGCGGTTGCCGCGCGGCGGTGGCGGGGCAACTGGCGGTATCGCTCGGGCACACGCTCGAACCGCCCGTGCCGTCGCTGTTCACGTTCCACATTGAATCGCCGTGGCTGCGTGCGTTGGCCGGGGTTTCCGTCGGGTCGGTCGAGGCCTCGGTGGCGGGCGTGCGGTTGCGCGAACGCGGGCCGTTGCTGGTAACGCACTGGGGCTTGAGTGGTCCGGTGATTCTGCGGTTGTCGGCGTGGGGTGCGCGGGCGTTGCACAAATTCAATTACCAGTTTCCGCTGCAGATCAACTGGCTGCCGCAGCTTCACGCGGAGGCGATTGCTGCCGAACTTAAATCGCGTCAGGCAGCGCAACCCGCGCGTCTCGTCGTCAACGTGCCGGTGACGCCGTTGCCGTCGCGCTTGTGGGAACAACTCGTCCTGGCCGCCGGCATTGCGCGTGACACGCGTTGGGCCGCGCTTTCGCGTGCCGCGCAACACCAACTCGTCCAGCAATTGATCCGCACGGAATTCCCGGTCAAAGGCAAGAGCCTGAACCAGGACGAATTCGTGACCTGCGGCGGCGTGCGGCTGGCGGAGGTGAACTTCAAGACGATGGAGAGCAAGGTTTGCCCGGGACTATTTTTCGCGGGCGAACTGCTGGACATTGACGGCATCACCGGTGGTTTCAATTTCCAAGCCGCGTGGACGACCGGCTGGCTGGCTGGGAAGGCGATAGCTGCGAAGTGAACCGATGGTTCCATCGGCGGCCATCGTGTCCGGTAAAATGTCAGACGTGAGATTCTGCGGGTGCTGGAAACCGGCGCTCCTTTTTCCACGCCCACCACAGAACGAAGACCGCACCTGCTGACAGAACGGAGATACACAACAGCGACATCCATCTGCCTGGTCCGCGGAATCCGAAATCCCGGCCTTGGATAAAGGTCCGATATGCAATCTTTTGCTCCGCCAGCAATGCGAGCGTGGGCTCATCTGCGGGAGTAATGAAGTTGGGGTAGTGCCTGCTACCGTTCAAGGTGAGCCACAATTCCTTTGTCCCGTTGTTGAATTGGAACACTTCGCAATGGATGTCTTTGTGTTCGGCGATAATTTGTCGCGCCTCAGGTCCGGAGATATTGTGGATCCCCCAGCGGATCATCAAACCCAGCAGGACAGCCGCTGCGATCAGTACCAGGGCAACGCCCGTGCCAAATACCTTATTCGCCATTCTCTCCACCTGCTGCGTTTTTCTTGTCTGCTGCGCATCCATTTCCTGCGGGTTGAATTTTCCCGGCTTGCGCAGGAGAACGACACCACCGATCGCCAGGATGAAAATGCAGAACACCGGCAAAAACCGGCCCGGCCATCCAAACACCTCGAAATCGCGGCCTGAGACGTAGGTTGGGCACTTGATGCCTTGTTCCTTGATCAGGGCCAGTGTGGCGTCATTCACCGGCGCCCAGAAGTTGGTCCGCCTGCCGTTTTCACGCAATGTCACCCAGAAATTACTGCAGCCGTTCTGAAATTGCATGATGCAAAAATGTTCGGCTCCCTTGACCTTGCCGTCCGCGACCATTTTCTGAACCTCCGCCGCGGTGATATGCTGAACCTCCTTGTTCGTGTCCGAAAGGACAAGGCCGAGCAGGCAAGCCGTCCCAATCATCGCAATGACCAGCCACAGAACGAGCCGTTTTTTCTTCCTGGGATTCACTGCCACTTCCGGTTCACAAGCTGGCTGCGACTGGAACTTTCGCCGCCGCTGCCACGCCCACAGTATCAAAGCAGCCGGAACCACGGCATACATCAATCCCAGCCAAATGGTCATTCCGTGCATCACCCGCTGCCGGAAATCGCCGGAAAAATCCACGGGCAGAATATTTAGAATAATAAGCAAAAGGAACGGAAGCATGATAAACGCGGCCAGGGACCCGACTATGATGCGCCAGAACGTGGCGACCGACTCGCGTTGCTGCGACGATTGCCGGGCGTCGCCGCCCATTTTGAACCCGAAAAAACCACCCAGCAGCAGAATCGGACTCAACGCGGCGATGGCTTGAAAGAACGCGCCCGCTCCCGTCGCCTTCGCCATCGCGCCGCCCTTGGCGGCGGTTGCACCGGCGGTCGCCGCCTTGGCGGTCGTGGCCAGCAGTGGCAAGGCCGCTATCACACCGAGCGTGAAAGTCTTGCCGGGACTGGTTTGTTTCAACGCGCCGGCGACAAAGGCGAGGAATTGCTCCTGCAACAGTTTCCGCCCGCGCGACAGCCGTTGCTTCACCGC
>DLMG01000018.1:0-973 GCA_002479245.1 Verrucomicrobia subdivision 3 bacterium UBA7542
CCGGCGGAAATGCCCTTCGACACAATCGTGCTGCGCGTGTTTTTGCCGATGTGGACCATCTTGGTACCGGTGTCGGCCTGCTGGTAATTGTTCACCACGGCGACGGAATAAAATTCGCCGATGGAATTGTCGCCCTGCAGGATGCAACTGGGATATTTCCAGGTGATGGCCGAGCCGGTCTCGACCTGCGTCCAGGAAATCTTCGAGTTGCTGCCCTTGCACAAACCGCGCTTGGTCACAAAATTGTAGATGCCACCCTTGCCCTTTTCATCGCCCGGATACCAGTTCTGCACGGTCGAGTATTTGATTTGCGCGTTGTCGAGCGCGATCAACTCGACCACCGCCGCGTGAAGCTGGTTTTCATCGCGCATCGGCGCGGTGCAGCCTTCGAGATAACTCACGTGCGAGCCTTCGTCGGCCACGATGAGTGTGCGCTCAAACTGGCCGGTGTTGGCCGCGTTGATGCGGAAATACGTCGAAAGCTCCATCGGACAGCGCACGCCTTTTGGGATGTAACAAAACGAACCGTCAGTGAAAACGGCGGAGTTCAGCGCGGCGAAAAAATTGTCCGTGTAGGGCACGACCAGGCCAAGATATTTGCGTACGAGGTCGGGATGTTCCAGCACGGCTTCGCTGAACGAGCAGAAGATGACGCCCTTCTCGGCGAGCTGCTTCTTGAACGTCGTGCCGACCGACACGCTATCAAACACCGCGTCCACGGCCACGCCGGCGAGCCGCTCGCGTTCGCGCAGGGGAATGCCGAGCTTCTCGTAGGTCTCCAGCAATTTCGGGTCAACCTCCTCCAGACTTTTCGGTCCATCGCCCTTTTTCCCGGGCGCGGAGTAATAAATGATGTCCTGATAATTGATTTTTTCGTGGTGGACCTTCGGCCAGGTGGGTTCCTGCATCGTTTGCCAGTGCCGAAACGCCTTGAGCCGCCAGTCGGTCAGCCATTCCGGCTCCTTTTTCCGGC
>DLMG01000018.1:1037-6809 GCA_002479245.1 Verrucomicrobia subdivision 3 bacterium UBA7542
GAAATCAGCCGGATGGTGTCCTCGCTCAAACCCGGCGGCGCGGAATCGGTTTCCACGTCGGTGTAAAAACCGTATTTGTAATCCTGTTTGACCAGGCTCTCAATGGTTTCCGTGGCAGTGCTCATTTTTCAAATCCGTTAAATCGTTACATCGCAAGTCTCATTAACACCCTGCTTTAGCTGGGTGCCTGGTGTCAGACGGCAGGCAGAAACTGTTTCAACAGTTTTCATCCCGCGCGAAAAACCGTTGAAACGGTTTTGGCTTCCGTTTGTCGTTGCTGCACCCCGCTGAAGCGGGGTGTTAATGAGAAACGTTTCGTTCATTTCTTCTTTTTGGCACATTCCGGGCAGATGCCGTGGATGGCGACTTCGTAATGTTTGGCCTTGAACCCGTGCGGCAGCGTGATGCCGGGCCGCGGTTTCTCCGGCAAATCCACATCAAACACCGTGTCGCACGAATCGCAATAAAAATGGCAGTGCTCGCGCATGTTCGGGCAGAACCGCGTCGCGCCGCGATCCAGCGTCACTTGCCGGGCGAGCCCGCACTTTACCAGTGCGTCGAGGCAATTGTAAACCGTGGCCATGGAAATATCCGGCATGGTCTTTTTGGTCCGGATGAAGACCTCCTCGGCGGTCGGATGGTCGCGCTTCTGCAGCAACACGCTGTAAACGTGCTCGCGCTGCGGCGTGGACCGGAACCCGCCCGTCGTCAGGCGCTCGTTCAGGTCCCCGCTCATCGTTTTCTTCTCGACCAGGTTCATGCCACCGGCACACTAGACCGGACTCAAGCGCCTGTCAATACTTAGAATAATTCCAAATTATGAACTTGAGGGCGGTCTGTGGGGTGGAGAACCGTGGGTTGACATTTCACACCGAAAGATTACAGTCTGGTGTATGACACTGCTGCAAACACGAGTTGACGACAAAATCGCCCGGCGGTTTGAAAAGGCCGCCCGCGAACGGGGCGAAACTACTTATTCATTCCTGCAAAAAGTTGTCGGCGAAGCGGCGGCGGCATCCGAACCGGAAACCTGGGACAGCCACTGGAAAAAGATGAAATCATTGAACCTTAAACCGTCGCGCAAAACCGTGGCTGAACAGCGCGAGGAAGCCGGCGAACGATGATTTACGCCGACACCAGTTTCATTGCGTCCGCTTACGGCTTGGATGCCAACACCGCCAGTGCCCGACACTTCATTGAAAGCAACAAGCCCCGCCTGCCGCTGTTTTTTCTGCACTGGCCGGAACTGGCAAAATCCTTTTGGACCAGTCATCCCGAAAGCGCCGAAACACTTTGGGACTGGGTCAAGGAGGATATGGCCGGGGGCAAAAAACTTTACCCACTGGAGCTGGAGGCCGATCTCGTCGCCCGGCGCGCTGCGGGATTGATCATCAACTATTGCCCGCGCTGGAAAAAGCTCCGTTCGTTGGATGCCCTGCACGTGGCCGCCGCCGTGACCGGCAATTTCAAAACCTTTGTTTCGTTCGACAGGCGCAGTTTTCAGCGCGTTCTGGCGGTCACACAGAAACTCAAAGTGTGGCCGCCCCTCACCGCCGGGGAAAACCAGTCTTTGAAATAATCCGGCCTGCACCAACGCGCCGTCATCCGCACGGAAAGTTTCAGTTGCCGGGTGAAGGAAAAATCGGGATAAACGCAGGGGCGCGGATTTTTCATACAAATTCGGCGGTGTCGGTGTCTATTCAGTGATGGTACTGGACAAATTGTGCTGAGACGTCCATGGAATCGCGGCCAAACGCAAAACTATGAAGACGACAATCAAATCACTGGGGGCGGTCATTCTTGGCGGCGGACTTTTTATCAGTGGCTGCGCCAAAAAGCAATCGGCGACGTGGGACTCATTCAAAAATCCGGAAACCGTCACGCAATTAAAATCATTCGTTGCGGAAAAGGAGGCGCAGGCGAACGCGGCGACGAACCAAATGCCATCGGAATTCAAATCGTTTTTTGACGCGGCGGAAAAAGGCGACTGGCTGGCGGTCAGCAACGCGTTCGTAGAATTCCGAAAGCACGCGGGACAATACGAGCATTCCGACAAGACAAAGATAGATGAGCGTTTGCGTGGCACGGCGTGGCAGGCAGTATTGGAAATCTGGGGTGCCTTTGACGCCTTCGGCGAGGGCGATGAAAAATACTCCACAATGTTTGGCAACGACATCATTCAATCCATTCCTCCTGGCAGCATTTATTTTGGCGGCACAGATCCAGGCCGCTTCCTTGTCACGGCGATGTGCAAATCGCAGGTGAACGCCGATCCTTTTTTCGTGCTCACGCAGAATGCGCTGGCGGACGCCACGTATCTGGAATACCTGCGCGGCATGTATGGCGCGAAGATTTACACGCCAACGGATGAAGATTCGAAAAAATGCTTCCAGGACTATATGGCAGACGCCCAGGAGCGCGTTCAAAAGCATCAACTCAAACCAGGGGAAAACGTCGCCGTCGGCGCGGATGGCAAGATTCAGGTCAGCGGCCAGGTGGCCGTAATGGAAATCAACGGGCTGCTGGTCAAAACCATCTTCGACAGAAACACCAATCACGAATTTTACATCGAGGAAAGTTTCCCATTCGACTGGATGTATCCCTATCTGGAACCACATGGCTTGATCATGAAAATCAACCGGCAGCCGCTGTCGGAATTGTCCGACGAAATCGTAAAACAAGACCACGATTACTGGGTAAAATATGTTCAGCCAATGATTGGTGATTGGTTGAATGATGACACATCGGTTGAGAAAGTAGCCGCCTTTGCCAAAAAGACTTTTGGGAAACAGGATTTCACCGGCTTCACCGGTGACCCGCGGTTCATCCAGAATGCCTATTCCCACAAAATATTTTCCAAGCTGCGGAGCTCCATCGCCGGGCTTTACATGTGGCGGCTGGACCAGGCCGCCGGCGAGGAGGAAAAGGACCGCATGGCCCGCGCGGCGGATTTTGCCTTTCGCCAGGCCTGGGCCTTGTGCCCGTATTCACCGGAGGCCGTGTTCCGGTACGTGAATTTCCTTCTGAAACAGGAGCGGTTTTCCGACGCGCTTGTCGTGGCGGAGACCGCGGCGCAAATGCCGTCAATGCAAGGCCAGGATGGCGAGCAAATACGCGCTCTGGTTGAACAACTGAAAAAACTCCAGAAGGCGAAGCAACCGTCATCCGACGGGAAGTAACAGCGGTTGCTTCCGACAAACGTTCACACGGGCGGCTGGTTCCGCCGGACAATTCTGGAAGCCCACCGGACGCGTGATGGCCTCTCTGCAATAGGTCAGAATCATCGTGCGCCGCGAGGATTTTGGACTGCGGTGGCAGAGCGCAGCGGCGACACCGCTTTTCGACTGCGGACAGGGCTTCCAAAGCGGCGTGGCTCCCGCTCTGCGGGATTCCCGCCGCAGTCCAAAAAGATTTGGTGCGGCTTCGCCTCCCTGCCGGCCTGACGTAAAAGTTAACCATTGAACAACGCCGGGTTCTTCTGTTAACAACGCGCCAGCTTGAATTCCGCGAAATCCCAACGCTGGCTGCGCCTCATCCCCGTCGCGCTGATCATGTACACAATTTCGTACGTGGACCGCACGAACGTCGCGCTGGCGCTGGACCCGAAAATTTCGTCCATGATGAAGGACCTGCTCATGGACGACCGGTTGAAAGGCCAGGCCGCCGGCATCTTCTTTCTCGGCTATGTGCTGTTGCAGATTCCCGGCGGTTACCTGGCCGGCCGCTGGAGCCCGAAGAAATTGATCTCCATTTTCCTGGTGTTCTGGGGCGTTTGCGCGGTCGGCTGCGGTCTGGCTTCCAATTTCCGGGAATTTGCCGTGATGCGCTTTTTGCTCGGGATGGCGGAAAGCGGTGTGTATCCGACGATGCTGGTGCTGCTGGCGAACTGGTTTCCGCGTTCGGAGCGCGCCCGCGCGAATGCCTACTGGAACCTTTGCCAGCCGCTGGCGGTCGCCGCGTCGGCGCCGGTCACCGGCTGGCTGCTGGGCGGCTGGGGCTGGCAGACGATGCTGATGGCTGAAGGTGCCCTGCCCTTTTTCTGGCTGCCGGTCTGGCTTTATTTCATCAGCGACCATCCGCGCGACGCGAAGTGGATTTCGCGCGAGGAAAGGGATTTTCTCGAAACGACGTTGCAACACGAGGCGGAGGAACTGGAGCCGGCAAAAAAGATTTCCCTCGGGCGCGCCTTCCTGCAACCGGCGGTTTTCGTCATGCTGGCGGTTTGTTTCCTTTACAACTTCGCTTCCTACGGCTGCAACACGTTCCTCACGGAAGGCATCAAGGGCGGCGGCCACAATTTCACCGGCCTGGAAACCGGGCTGCTTTTCGCCGTTCCTTACGTGGTCACCGCCGTCGTCATGGTGCTCATCTCGCGGCACTCGGACAAGGCTGGCGAGCGCCGCGGTCACGCGGCCTTTATTTATGCTGTGAGCGGCACATCGCTCATCGCGAGTGTTTTGCTCAAGGAACACTCCTTCTGGCTTTCGTACGTATTTTTATGTCTGGCCGTTCCTGGGCCGTTTGCGGGACTGGCTCCGTTCTTTGCGATTCCCACGGAAACGATGCCGCGCGCGACCGCCGGCGCGGTCATTGGCCTGGTGAATGCGCTCGGCAACGTCGGCGGTTATCTTGGCCCGGCCATCGTTGGTGAATTGAAGGGCCGGACGCATGGCATCACTGTTCCGTTTGGGGTCTTGGGTGGCGCGCTGCTCATGGCGGCGGCACTTTGCTTTTGGCTGCCAAAAACCGGGCGAATTAAGCCGGACAATTTTGCAAAACCGTGACAACTACGGCTTGCCGGGCGCGTAAGCTGGTCACATAAAGAACGCCCATGGCCGGCCCACGCACATCCCGCAAACCGACTTTTTTCTGGCAGGGGATGCTGATCCTGCTGCCGGTTGCCGTGCTGGCGGCCCTCGGCTGGGCGTCGCTGCGCCAGGACAAAATTCTGGCTGAACACGACGCGCGGGAGCGGGCGCAAACCATCGCGGATGCCTTTCTTCAAGAATTCTCCGCCGATCTGACGGCAACGGAGTCGCGGACAAACGCCGCCTTTTCTTTTGTGGTTGATCCGGCCGGCAGTCTGATTTTCCCGCCCGCGTGGAATCCGCTGCCAACGCCACAGCCGCTCAATTGGTCGCAACTCGACAGCCGGCAAAAACTGCTCTGGCAAAAAGTCCAGGAAACCATTTCTGACGGAACCAACGGGGACGCCGCGACTGAAGCCGTCAACGACTTCATCGCTTCCGGGCCGCCAAAAAATTTCGCAGCGGCGGCGTGTTACGATTTGGGCTTGCAGTTGGCGCGGCAGAAAAAAGTCGAAGAGGCGATACGGGCGTTTGATTTGCTGCTTGAAAAATTTCCAGAGGCCGTCGGCGAAAGCGGGCTTTCCTTTCAGCCGTTGGCGCAATTCCGATTGCTCGAACTGGAGCGGGATTTGAAAAATCAGCGTGGGCGCCTGGTCTCGCTCGATTTCTTTTACTCAAACATTGTCTGGCATCCAGGGCCGCTGACGCCGTATTTCCTGGGCTGCGGGCCGGAGTCGGGAACGGTTTCAAAATGGCAGCGCGTCTGGGATGAGCATCAGACCGGGCGCAAATTGTTTTCAGCCGCCGGCAAATTCATTCCGACCAATGCGAATTCCGCGTTCGGGCAGCTTTTCTTCCGCGCAACGGCAGAAAGCGAGTTGGAAAAAATTCCCGTCGTGCGCAAAGCTTCAAATCTGTTTTGGTTCGAAACGCCGATGCTGGTTGTTCGCCGAGCCTCCAATAC
>DLMG01000018.1:6950-7516 GCA_002479245.1 Verrucomicrobia subdivision 3 bacterium UBA7542
CCCGAATATTTTGGCATCGGCGTCGAAGTGGCTGGAAGGAAAATCAGGGCGTTCGCGCCGGATCTCCACCTGTGGACCTTTTCTTACGCTGGCGGCGGCAAGTCCAGCGCCAGGGAAGTCAGATGGCAATTGGATGCACTGGCCACCAACGTTCTGGCATCCGCAGTTCAGCCGGAACAGCTCCTGAAAGTGAATGTTTATCTCACCAGTCCGGACAAGCTCTACCAGCGGCAGGGCGCCCGCACGTTCTGGTTTGGCTCGCTCGTGGCCGTCTCGGCCGCGGCCGCCCTGATCGGGTTGCTGGCCGCCTGGCGGGCGTTCCGGCAGCAACGGGAACTCAGCGAAATGAAATCCAATTTCGTCTCCAGCGTCTCGCACGAATTGCGGGCGCCCATCGCGTCGGTGCGATTGATGGCCGAAAATTTGGAGAGTGACAAAATCCAGGAACCCCGGAAACAGAAGGAATATTTCGGCTTCATCGTCCAGGAATGCCGGCGGCTGTCGGCGCTCATCGAAAACGTGCTCGACTTCTCCCGCATCGAACAGGGCCGCAAACAATACGAGTT
>DLMG01000077.1:0-3930 GCA_002479245.1 Verrucomicrobia subdivision 3 bacterium UBA7542
TCGTCTTCGTAATATCGCTGAAATCTGCGAACGTGACGTAGCGCAGAGACGGCGTTAGCGGTCTAAATGTCTTGACTGGCATAAAAACAATGATTTCAGCAGCAACTCTGGGAGTCGGCAGGCCATCATTCCTGTCCCTGCGGGGAATCAGTTATCGGTCTGCAACTGCTGTCCCTCCGCCTGGTTGGACGCAGCCGCTCTCCAACGCGGCCGGGATCCTGCTCTCAGGCGAAACGGAGCGCATAAAATATCAAATGTCCGGTTCCGTGCAAGAGGTTTTTTGAAGAATTTTGCGTTCCCAGACCGGCCAGAATCAGGCATTTGGAACCCGCATTAGAATTGAACGGCGGGTCGAGATAAACGAGGTCAACGCTGGCGTCGGGAAAAATCTTTTTATCCCGCAGCCAGCGCACCATCATTTCATCGGCTTGTCGGGCGAGAGTCTGAATTCGCGGCGGATGACGGCGTTGGCCGGGTCGCTGGGGGGCCATTTGGCGTCGGCGGCAAATTGAATCTCGCGGCGGCGCGCAATGATGCTTTTAACGGCAGCTTCCAGGGTCGCGCGGGCGGTGGTGGCGTCGCCAGCCAGGGCAAGCGCCGCCGCAATGTCGGTGGTGAGGGCGGTGAGTTTGGCGGCAGTGATGCCGCCGGCGGTAAACACCGGGGCGTATTCGGTTTTTTGCGCGGCGGCAACAATTTGACCGGCGTTTTTGAGTGAGTTGATCCAGTCCTGATTGCTGGTGGAACGGTTGACTTTGGGCGCGGGCGCGGGTGGTGGAGTTGGGGTGGGGTCGGGCATATTTAGTTTATGGTTGAGTGTTTGTTGAGTGTTGAGCGTTGAGAAATCAGACACCGGAGGTCAGGGTAAACGCCTGTCGCCGGGCGTTGGCGGCATCGGGGGACAAACCTTTCCTGTGAGGGAAGCTCAAACAACCTGTCTCCGCTTCGATTTAACCTCGACTCCGCATGCCGTTCCCGGCCCATAATCTCCCGAAGTTTCCAAGTGAGGAGCTTTCCGGTGAATCATCAGGAAAGCTTGCCTCCGACGCGCGCCATCATAAACGCCCGCCCCGGCGATGCAAGAAGTTTTTTGGAGGACAGCAGCCCGCTAAACATCTGATGGGAACAGCGGAATCACACTGGCGGCTCGATTCGTTTCGGCCATCCGCCTTCGTAGCGCACCATGGCGCCACTTCGGCGCGACGGCGACAGGCCGAACATTACACCGGGAGGGACGAGCGTCCGAGACTGTCGCAAAACATCCTTTCATCGTAGCGCCGACGTGAGTCGGCTCACTTTTACCGGGTTTTGCATGAGATTGGAGCGGACTCACGTCCGCTGCTACAAGTTTTGAGACGCGCTCGTCCCCGCACGCCGAGGTTTGGCCAGACGCAGTTCAACGCCGGCTAATCGGCAAATCGGGCGTAGGTGGCCTTGCGCGGGTCATGCTCGGGCCGATGGCAAATCAACGTCTGGACCCATTCGGACAGGCGGCGGCCCAGGCGGCGACAGGCCTCGCGGTCGCCGTCATTGCGCGGACGGCCGGCACAGATGGCGCCGTAATGCAGCGTTTGCCCCGGCGCCACATAATCCGGGATGCCGAAGACGAGGAAACCGTAGTTCATCAGCACGATTTGCAGCGCCAGGCACGTCAATTCACCGCCTCCGGCCAGGCCGCCGGATGACGTAAAGGCGCAGCCGATTTTGCCTTCCACGTTCGGCCAGAGCGGCTGAACGGTCACGTCCCACCAGCGTTTCATTTCCCAGGCAATGGTACCCATGTGCGTCGGCGAACCGGCCGCCACCCCGTCGCACCACACCAAGTCGTCGGCAGTGGCTTCGACAACACTTTTCAGGCGGACTTCGGTGGCGGGAACGGCGGCGGCGCCCTCGGCCACAAGGTCGGCCATCATTTTCGTGTGACCGTCCTGGCTGTGATACAAAACCAAAATATGCGCCGGGCGGGAATCATCGGACTTCATGACAACAATGATGCGCCTTCGTCAAAGTTTCCGTCAATTGAGAAGAAATCCAGGTAATGTCCTGATTTGTCACGGAGCGCAGATTGTCCTCAATCCGCAGCGGCTGGATTGGTTGGAAAAGCTGCGAGTTGGGACAACTCGCGCTCCGGGGGTACCGTTACATTGGTTGGGCGGCGATTTGCGCAGGCCATGAAATTAACTTGAAACAGAACCGCCCAGTGGTTCCGCCTCTGAGGTCGCCATTTGTTCCAACGCCTCGTCGTGTCCCAAGGCAAGGGCGGCGGCGATTTTCTTCGGCTCAACGGTGAAGGAACCCACCGGCAGTGGCCGGAGCGGCCGGAACACCTGGAACCGGACTCCCGCCGGCGGCTGTTTCATCAGGTCGAGGGCGGCGTTGTAATTCACATTTTGCCGCGCGGTCCAGACCCGGGCCACCATGGGCCATTCCGGGTAGGCCAGTTTTCCCATCCAGCGCGATACCGGCTTGAGGCGGAATGCGGGATTGTGCGTAAGCACCACGGTGATGTCTGTCGCACCATCCTGTATCGCCCGTCGGACGGGAATGGGGTCCGCCACCCCGCCGTCGGCATAAGGCTGGCCGTCCACGTAATCATACCCGCGCGTCGCCAAAGCCATGGACGACGTGGCGCGGAGGGCCGCAAAAACGCGGTCATCGCAAACGTGGAAGTAAACGGGTTCACCCGTGTGGCAGTCGGTCAGCACGATGTAAAAGCGGGTGGGCGCCTTTTGCAGCGCTTCAACTGAAAGTGGAACGCGCTTTCGGATGATATGATCCACCAGGTAAGCCAGGTCAATGATTGGTTTGCGGCGGAGGAAATTGCTTTTGCGGACCACGTTGCAGGCCAGTTCACGCCAGATGGCGAGACCCGGTTCCCACATATCGGCGACGAAATAGACCGCCGAGCAGGCGCCGGAAGAAGCCGCATAAACGAGATCGTATTGCCGCCGCCCGCGCTCCTGAAGATAGGCCAGCACCCCCGCCGCCCACGCTCCGCGCATCGCTCCGCCTTCCACAATCAGTGCTGTTTTGCGGCGGGCACCTGACCCTGCATTTCCGACCAACGGCGGCGACATCCATTTCCTTTCAACGGCGGACCCGGTTGCGTCCGGTAGATCCTCAGACAGGATTCCTTCAGTTCAACATAGCACACCTTATGCCGAATCATAGCAGGCCGTTTTGCCCTTTGCCTTTACCCAAGAAAACAGCTACTTTAGATCCAGCATGACGATACTTACGGCACATTTTGACGGCAAAGTGCTTGTGCCAGATTCGCCGGTGAAACTTCCCGTGAATCAGCCGTTGAAAGTTTCTGTCTCACCGCTGGCAACAAACGGTGCGGAAGATGACATGGACGAGGGCGCATGGTTGCACGCCGCATCAAAAAGCTCATCCGGCGATTTCTTGCGCGAAGAACCCGACCTCTACCACTCCACCGATGGCAAGCCCTTCCGCGAAGCGTCTGACAAACTCAGTTTGCTTTTCGCCTTTCGCAAATAAACCAAGGGCGAAATTTTTCAATGTCGGAACTGTGACTGCATGCTGACCTTGGCAAGATACAACCAAAGAGGATGCACTCTGGAATAAAAACGATACAATAAGTGAAATAGCTATTACAATAATTGTACCATTCAGGAGGATCCACGAAAGAAGCGAGGAAGGACCGCACCCAATTCAATGCCCGAACTGCGACTGTTTGCTCACCTTGGCCAGCCGTTTCTCCCAGTCGCCTTTGTGCGCCAGCGGGTCGGCATCCGTGCCCCAAAGTTTTTTCACCATCTCACGCTGCGGCACGAATGGACATTTCGCCTTGGGATTTTTGAAAGCGTCTTCCAGCTCGCGTAGTGCCAGTTGCGCGCCGGTCATCACCGCCGCCGGGCCGAACCGCCGGTTGAGCGTGTGCGCCGCGTCGTCGAGCGCGCCCCAGCG
>DLMG01000077.1:4032-5262 GCA_002479245.1 Verrucomicrobia subdivision 3 bacterium UBA7542
GCCAGGTTCCAGAACGCGATGCGAATCTGCCGCACCGGTTTGGCCTGATCCCCCATGATGTGCCGGAAAATCGTCTTCAACACCGCGTTGATTACGGAATTTTGAAACTGCGGCTCGTGGAACCGGTGCCCGCCGCTGACTTCGGTGAAATCGTTGAACCGCACCGTCAGACCGAGTTCCCGGGCCTGCAATTGTTCGCGACGCAACTGGCTGACCAACCGGGTCGCCTCGCTCAGCGTGAACGTCAGCGCCGCCTCGTAATCCGGCTCGTCGTACGGCAGCGTGGTGTTGCTGGAAATGCTCGTGCGGTCCTTAACTTCGAGCAGCAGCGGCTCGTTCCACAGGCCGTTGGCAAACAGCCAGAGCTGCTGGCCCCAGATGCCGAATTTCTGCCGGAGCAAAGTCGAAGGCAGTTTCGCCACGTGACCAAAGGTTGTCGCCCCGAGCGCGGCGAGCGAGCGTTGCCGGTTCTTGCCGATGCCGGAAAGTTCGCGCACGGAACGGTCCTTTAAAAATTCCTTTTCCGAGCCGGGGGGAATTTCGATGAACCCGGGCTTGGCCGCGTCCGTAGCCAACTTGGCCAGACGCGATGAATTGGCCAGGCCGGCGGACACCGGCAGTTTCACTTCGCGCAAAATCCGCTGGCAGATTTCCTTCACATATTTTTCCGGCGTGGTGTTGCACCAGACATGGCGGTCCATCGTCGTGAAATCAAGGAAGCCCTCGTCAATCGAGATGGGCACGAGCGTGGGCGAATATTCCTCGAGGATGTGAAACATTTCCGCCGACAGCCGGCGGTATTCGTCATAGTGCGGCTTGCAGAGCACGCCGCGCGGACAAAGTTTCTTCGCCTCAAAGCACGCCATGCCGGTTTTGATGCCGAACTTTTTGGCCGCGCGATTCGCGGCAATGACGATGCCATCGCCGCGCCGGCCGCCGCCCACCCAGACCGGGCGACCCTGCAATTGGGGATTCAGGGCAATTTCGCAACTGGCGAAAAAGCTGTCGCCATCCACGTGCAGGATGCGGTTGGGCGGTTTCGTGTTCACGGGCAAACTTTAATTGAACCCAAATTCAGGCCGTGTCAAATCCTCGCACAACGACATGGACAAAGGCTGTCCAAGCCCAGGCTACACTTCGAAATCTGTGATCGGTATTTGAAGCGCCGAAACCGCGTTCAACAGTGATTGTAAGTTGGCTTTCCCCTCAGAGACTGTCTCAAAACTCCGG
>DLMG01000107.1 GCA_002479245.1 Verrucomicrobia subdivision 3 bacterium UBA7542
GCCGAAAGCCCTTCGAGAATTTCGTGCGTGAGCCGGTTCGCGGCGGTGAGCGCCAGATTGAGCGTGGCCGCGTCCGTGACGCCGCCGCCGCCGAGATCGGAGGCCTGGATTTTTTGCTCCTCAGCCAGCGCCTTGATTTGCGCGGACGCGCCGTGAACGAGCACGACCCGGATGTTCAATGACCGCAACACCGCCACGTCCAGCAGCAGCGTCGCGAAGTTCTCGTCCGTGACGATCGCCCCGTCAATGCTCAGGATGAACGTCTTCTCGCGGAATTGCGGAATGTATTGCAGGATGCCCCGCAGATCGGTCAGTTTCACTTTGGCTCGTTATGGTGTTTCAACGCAGAGATAAGTATTCAGTTTTCGGTTGGATTCAAATAATTATTTCTGGCCCAAAACGGTTTTCAACGCCTCGAGGCACCGTTTATTTTCCTTCGGCGTGCCGACGGTGATGCGCACCCATTCCGGCAGTTGATACCCGCCCATCGGACGCACAATCACGCCCAGCTTCTGCAATTCCCCGAACACGCGCTGGCCGTCGCCGACGCGCACCAGGATGAAATTCGCCTGCGACGGGATGAATTCCAGCCCGAGCTTGCGGAACGTGCGCGCGTAAAGTCTGAGTCCGCGCGAGTTGATCTTGCGCGTCTTCTCGACGTGTTTGGTGTCGTCCAGCGCCGCGAGCGCGCCGGCCTGCGCCACCGAGTTGATATTGAACGGCTGGCGGATTTTTTCCAGCGCGGCAATGAAGTCGGGATGCCCGATGCCGTAGCCGATGCGTGTTCCGGCCAGGCCATAAATCTTCGAGAACGTCCGCATCAAAAGGAGGTTCGGCTTGGCGCCACTCCGGATTTCCGGCAGCAGGTCGAGCGGTTCGTTCAGGAACTCGATGTAGGCCTCGTCCAACGCCAGCAGGACGTCTGCGGGCACGGCGTTGACGAAGCGCGCCAGTTCCTCGCGGCTCGCGGTGGTACCGGTGGGGTTGTTCGGATTGGCGACGAAGACGACGCGCGTGTTGGGCGTGATGGCAGCCAGCATCGCGTCAAGATCGTGGGCATGATTTTTGGCCGGCACGACGACGAGTTTCGCGCCGAACAGGGCGGTCACAATGGGATAGACGGCAAAGCAGTATTGCGACACGACGACTTCCGCGCCGGGCACGAGCAGCGCATGCCCGATCAATTCGATGACTTCATTGGAGCCGTTGCCGAGAATCAGGTTGGCCGGTGTCACGCCAAGTTTGGCGGCCAGCTTTTGCTTCAGGTAAAACGCGTTGCCGTCGGGGTAAAGGTTCACCTGCTTGAGCATCTGGCGCATGGCGGCAAGACCCAGACGCGACGGGCCGAGCGGATTTTCGTTGGACGCGAGCTTGATGATGCCGTCGGGGTCCAGACCGAGTTCGCGCGCGACTTCCTCGATGGGCCGGCCGGGTTGATACACGGGCAGGTTTTCCAGAAAAGGACTTATATTCATTTGTCCCTAATTTGGAATTAAATCCTTCCCGATGAAACAAAAAAATGGCCGGCAGAAACCAGGAATCCTCAAGATTCATCGCTTTGTGGGAACATTTTCTTCTGCCGGAGCGTCGGTCTGGAAAAGTAAATAGGCAAGATGTGCGATCGCCAATGAAAAACTGGCCATAAGCCTGTTTTAGCTCTTAATAGGCCTTCCGATCGGACCGTGGTTAACCGGAAAGTTTGTAAAAACGGTAATTGGCGCCGTTCCCGGAAACAACGACTCAAGGTTTGTGAACACCAACGGCTTTCGTAAAATGTATTTAGGATCATCAACAGACAATTCAAGCAGTTTTTTGGTCGGGGAGAAAAGTTCCACACGCGCGACACCACCGTAACCCTCTGCATCGTTCTTTGGAGTAGTCCACCACACATAATAAATCGGCACAAAGCGTTTTGTTGGCTTCTGGCCGAGACTAGCGAGGCCATTCCAGAATGGAGAAAGCGCAACGTGAGCCTTGCAATCCCGGTTCAATCCGTTCACATCCATCGAAGCAGCAGCCAGCCATTGGATCGCCAATTGATAAGCTTCATTAGTATTCATCTGTTCGATTGGCAGCAATTGCCTCTTGAGGTCCAAGCAGGTCTGGTCGTAGTTGGCCACACCCAATTCATTGAATTTGTTGTCTTTAGTGACATAATATACGTAATTTTTTGTGCTTACGCTGCCAACACCCTTACGCTGATAATTGAAGCCAAATGGAGTGATCGCTGCTTCAGTCAAGTTTGTTACCGTGATTGGCAATTGCTCTGGCAATTGCAGTTCTTTCGCCACGAGGTTGGCCTCTTGCAAAATCAACTTAATGGCCGCCTGCCGATATTGTTTGGTTGTGAAATTGATATCCATGTATATTACATTCCCATTTGTATCAACCGTCCTTGGCACGCCAGGCGGCAGATTCCGCCCCTTTGGGTCATCAGGGCAAATAGGTTTGGGGACAAACGGTGAAGATTCTTTCGCTGCGACAGTCAAAAGACAAATCACAATATAAGTGGCGGCAAGCAAGTTACTTTTCATAAAGGCGTCTCCGTTAGTTCAAAACTTGACTAGCCTTCTTATTACAAGGATTGGATGATTTTTTTGACGTTCACGTTTTGGGCGACGATGTCACGAATGAGGGAAATTTTTTCGGCGTCGGTGGGCCGCGTTTTGACGGTGAGGTTGTGGACTTTGGACGCGACCTGATAACTGTCCGCCTGCGCGAGCAGCACCGGAATCCGCATGGTCTGAATGGCCTTGAGCACGCTCGCGCTGGGACGCAGACCCCCGGTCAGGACGATGCCCGCCATTTTTTCGCTGCTTTGCCCGCCAATGCCCGCGCCCACGGCGAGCACGATGTCCTCGCGGTCGCCTGGGGTGATGAGCAGCGTGCCGGGCTTGAAGAATTGAACTGCGTTTTGCGCCCCCATCGCGCCCACAACCACGTCGTCCACGAGCGTGTCCAATGTGGGCGGTGCATTGAGCAATTCGGTGTGCAGTTCTTCGCGAATCAAATCCACCGTCGGGTTGCACAGCATTTGTTGATGCGGAATGACGCCAAGCAGCTCCAACCCTTTGCGCTT
>DLMG01000277.1 GCA_002479245.1 Verrucomicrobia subdivision 3 bacterium UBA7542
GACCGTATGGTTCCAACCCGTGGTGGGCGGGTTGATGGTCGGCATTCTGGAGGCGTTCGCCGTAAGCCGGCTGCCCGCGGCTTACAACGACGTCGCCGCCTTTGCCGTTTTGTTGCTGGTTTTGTTCGTCCGCCCGCACGGCCTGTTTGGCCGGCCCGGCGGAGAAAGCGTGAGGGAGCAATAAGCGAATTATGATGAATGAGATAAACACTCGCCCTCGCCCCGGCCCTCTCCCCCGGGAGAGGGAGAAACAATCGCCGCCTTCTGCCAAAATGAACACGCTCAGTGTCTTCCGCTCGGCCTGCGCGAAGATCAAAAAGACGGTGGCAGCAACGATCGCCTCCCAATTTTCAGCTGCCGATGATTCGCTCCCCCTCTCCCCGGGGGTGAGGGCGGGCGTGATTCCTGAATTCCATTTCTTTCCACGATGAGCCACCGTCTCAAAGCCTTGCTGCCCTTCGCCCTCTTCGCCCTCGCGCTGGTCGCGGTGCAATTCACCCTGCGCGCGACGGGAAGGGAATACTGCCTTACGCAGCTTACCATGTCGCTTTACTACGCCATCGTCGTGATTGGTCTGTGCTTGGTGATGGGTTACGCCGGACAGGTGTCGCTCGGCCACGGCGCGTTCTTCGCCATCGGCGGTTACACATCCGCGGTGCTGACGACTCATGACTTCTCCCGCGTTAATGCCACCGCCTGGGCCGGCGCGCTCCGTCAGGCGTGCCTGCTGGTGGCCAAGGACGACCTTTACGGCAACCAGATCGTCACCGCCTCCCCGTGGGCCGCCTTCTTGGCGGCCATGCTCGTGACGTTGGTCATCGCGAGCCTGATCGGCTATCCCGCGCTCCGGCTCAAAGGCCATTACCTCGCCATGGCCACGCTCGGCTTCGGCCTGATCGTTTACAAAACCGTCCTCGGCACCGCCCTCTTCGGCGCGGCGGACGGCATCAACGGCGTGCCGGAATGGAAGCTGGGCTTTGGCCTGACGGTGTCAGGCCGGAGCGCCCTGCGCGTTGAAAATTACTATGTCGCCGGCGCCTTGGTGCTGGTGCTGCTCGTGCTGTTGCGCAACCTTATCCATTCCCGCGTCGGCCGCGCGTTGCAGGCCATCCACGACCGCGAGACTGCCGCCGGCGCGATGGGCATCAACACCGCCGCCTACAAACTGCGCGCCTTCGTGTTGAGTGCGCTGCTCGCGGCAATGGCCGGCGTGTTCTTCACGCATTACACCGGCGGCATCGGGCCGTCGGAAGCCAGCGCGTTCAAGTCAGTGCGCTACGTCGCGTTGGCTGCGTCCGGCGGCATGGCAAGCCTCTGGGGCGTCACCGGCATGAGCACCCTGTTGAACTACCTGTCGTTCCGCGGCCTGTTCGGCAGTTATGACAACGCCGTGTTCGGTGTAATTCTCATCACCATTGTTTCGCTCGCGCCGGAAGGTCCGCTCAAGCCGCTGGGGCTGTGGGTCGGGCGGCTGGTAGGGATGCGTTCCACCGCGTCCCAAACAAAACAAAACAATGGGGACACGGTGGAACGTGTCCCTACCACGGTTATCTGACATGACGCTGCTTGAAGTAAAACATGTCCGGCGCAGTTTCGGCGGCCTCGTGGCGGTGAACGGGGTTTCGTTCTCGGTCAACCCGGGCCGGATCAAGGCGGTCATCGGCCCCAACGGCGCGGGCAAGACGACCCTGTTCAACATCATCTCCGGCCTGCTCAAGGCCGACGCCGGGCAGGTCACTTTCAAGGACCGCTCCATCACCGGTTTCAAGCCGTATCAAATCGCCCGCGCGGGGATTTCGCGGACGTTCCAGAATCCCAGCCTGTTCTTCCAAATGAGCGTTCTGGAAAACGTGATGGTGGGTCGGCACCGCCGCTCGGGCCGGGAATTCGCCGCCTGCTGCCTGCGCCTTCCCGGCCAGCCGAAGGAGGAACGTTCCATCCGTGAAGCCGCGCTGGCGCAACTGGATTACGTCGGCCTCGCTCATCTCGCCGGGTTCCCGGCCGGCGGTCTCTCTTTCGGGCAGCGCCGTATGGTGGAACTGGCCCGCGCGCTGGCCACCGATCCCGAACTGCTGCTGCTCGATGAGCCCGCCAGCGGACTGAACACCCGGGAAAAGGAAAACCTTGGCGCGCTTATCCGCCGCATCCGCGACCGCGGCGTCACCGTGCTCCTGGTCGAGCACGACATGACCCTGGTGATGGATTTGTCGGACGACATCCTCGTGCTGCACAACGGCACGATCATCGCCGAAGGTTCGCCGGTAACGATTCAAAGCGATCCGAAAGTCATCAGCACTTACCTGGGCGGGGAATTCCGCCCGCCCGAGGAAGTTGAACTGGCCCTGCTGACCGGGGAGCGACCGGACACTGCCCCCGGAGCGCGAGTTGTCCCAACTCGCAGCAGCCCGGTTGGCGAAGGAGCGGTCCGATGAAAAATATTTACGGCAACAAATGCGTTCGCGGGCGCTGCGGCTTGAGACAAGCCGCGCTCCGTTCCTGAAATGTTATTGCAGGTCAAAAATTTGAGATGCAGCTACGGCAGCCTTGAGGTTGTCCACGGCATCAGTCTGCACGTGTGCGCCGGCGAGATCGTCGGCCTGCTCGGGGCGAACGGCGCGGGCAAATCCTCGCTGCTCAAGTCCATCATCGGCCTGCTGCCGCCGCGGCAGGGCGACATCTTCATTGATGGCCGGCCCACGCACGGCCAGCCCGCCTGGCGCAGCATCAGCAATTCCACCGTGCTCGTGCCGGAAGGCAAAATGATTTTTGCCGACATGACCGTGCGCGAAAACCTGCTCATCGGCGGCTACCACAACCCCGACCGCAACCTGCAGCTCGACATCGTGCTCGACCGTTTCCCGCGGTTGCGCGAGCGGATTCACCAGTTGGGCGGCACGTTGTCCGGCGGCGAACAGCAGATGCTGGCGCTGGGCCGCGCGCTAATGGCCCGGCCCAAATTGTTGTTGCTCGACGAACCTTCGCTGGGCCTCGCGCCGCTCATGGTCCGGGAGGTGTTCGGCGAAATCCTCAAGATGAAGGACCTCGGCATGACGGTGCTGCTCGTGGAGCAAAACGTCATCGGTACCTTGCAGATCGCCGACCGCGCCTATGTGATGGAAACCGGCGAAATCATTTTGGAAGGAGAAGCCGCCGACCTCCTGTACAACCCGGAAATCAAGCGCGCCTACCTCGGCAAAGGCGGCAAGGAGGTCTGGTTATGAGGCGAGGAAAACATCCAACAGCCAACATCGAACATCCAACACCCAATGTTCCCACGATGTCCAATTGCCAGCCATTGGAGGTAGGACGCGTCACTCCGTGCGCGCCGTCGGGGAAAAACCATAAGCGTCGGTTGGAAGTTGCGGCGCGCAGGGGACTGCGCGCCCTACCATCCCAATCAGGTTCAGCAGCGCAAATCGCAGATTGCAAATTCTCGACTTTCGACTCTCGACCTTCGACTCAGATTGCCAGGCCTCTGTTCTTTCGTAATTTCTCAACCCCATCCTTTTTATGAACGTCTTCGATCGCCGTTACGAAATGATGCCGCGCGCCGAACTGGAACAACTCCAGCTCGAACGCCTGCAGGCCCTCCTCGTCCGCCTCAAACGCAACGTCCGCCGTGCCCGCGAAAAAATCGGCGACACCCGCGTCGAGTCGCTCGCCGACCTGGCGCGTCTGCCGTTCACCACGCCGGAAGACATGGTGGACAGTTTTCCCTACGGCATGTTCGCGCTGCCCATGCGCGAAATCATCCGGCTGCACACCACCGTCGGCCCGCAGGGCAAACCGCTCGTCATCGGCCACACGCGCAATGACCTGGCCCAGTGGGGCCGGCTTGTCGCCCGCCAGCTCGTGGCCATCGGCGTGACCGCCAACGACGTGGTCCAGATGTGTTTCGGCGGCGGCGTCTATGGCGCGGCCGGTTACCTCTTTGGCGCGCAGGTCATCGAAGCGTCCGTCATCGCCGAGGATTCCGCCCACGTGGATTATCAGATTGCCACGTTGCAAAACTTCCAGCCCACCGTCCTCATCACCACGCCAGGCAACGCCCTTGACCTCATGCAGGTGATGGAACAGCGCCGCTTGGACCCGCAATCACTCCACATCCGCACCGTCCTGCTCTCGCGCCCGGTGGACCACGAAACCCGCGAACGGCTGGCCGCCGGGTTGTTCGCGAGGGTGCAATGCAACTTCGGTCTTGGCGAAATCCTCAATCCTGGCCTGTGCGTGGAATGCAGCGCCGGACACTTCCACGTCCATGAAGACCATTTTCTCGCCGAAGTGCAGGACGGTGAACTGGTGTTGACAACGCTTTGCCGCGAAGCCCTGCCCCTGCTCCGCTATCGCACCCGGGTTCGCTGCGAACTCACCCGCGAGAAATGTTCCTGCGGCCGCAGCGGCGCCAGAATCGTGCCCGGCGAGCGGCTCGATGGCCGCCTGCGCGTCAACGAAACCCCGCTTTACGAGGGCCAGATTGCCGGAGTCCTCGCCCGGACCAAGGCCGCCGGGCAGCCCTTCACCTTCACCGTGTCCGAGCGGCGCATTGTGGTTTCTGTTGAAATTTCCGACGACCTGTTCGCCGATGCCGTCGGGCTAATCGAAGAACTCACGCGCGAAATTGAGTCCGAGTTCCTGGCGCGGCTGGGCATCGAAGCGGACGTGCGCTTCATTTCGCCCCGCTCCCGCGCCGGGGTGGATACCGAACTGGATGCCGACAGCAAGACAGAGGATTGATTCGTAATCGTTCTCGTTCTCGTCCTCGTCCTCGGTGCCAGCTCGCGAAGACGCTCGCTCCACCCAGAATGCAAGCCACATCCCACCCGCCATCGTGCAGTAAAACTTGACGCGCTATTCATTTTGGGGTGGAGTAGTAGGCACAATTATCAAATCAGGCGTTGAGTCATGTTTTGGGATCAAAAAATTGAAACGCTTGAGCGCGCCGCGCTGGAGCGGCTGCAGCTTAAACGTTTGCAGGAAACGGTCCGGCGCGTGGCCGCGCACGTGCCGTTCTACCGGCAGAAATTCGCCGAACTGGGCGTGAAGCCGGAGGATATCCGGTCGCTCGCCGACCTGCGCCGCCTGCCCTTCACCACCAACGCCGACTTGCGCGACAACTATCCCACCGGCCTGCTGGCCGTGTCTTACGACGCCACCCTCCGCCTGCACACTTCCAGCGGCACGACCGGCAAACCCAAGGCGCTGTTTTTCTCGCGGCAGGATGTGGACAACGCCGCCGAACTGTGCGCGCGTTCGTTCGTCATGACTGGCATCACGCAGAAGGACGTGTTCCAGAACATGATGACCTACGGCATGTTCACCGGCGCGCTGGTCACCCACTACGGCGCGGAGAAAATCGGCTGCCTCGTCATCCCCGCCGGCCCGGGCAATTCCGAGCGGCAGTTGATGCTGATGCAGGATTTTCGGACGACGTTCATCCACCTCACGCCCAGCTACGCGCTCTACCTTGCGACCTTTCTCGAAAAACACGGGGTTGACCCGCGGCGCGATCTCGCGTTGCGCAAGGCGTTCGTGGGCGCCGAAGCTTACACTGAGGAAACCTGTCGCAAAATTGAAGAGGGCCTCGGCCTTGACGTTTACAACTCCTACGGCCTTTCGGAAATGAACGGGCCGGGCATCGCATTCGAGTGCGTGCACAAACAGGGCATGCACCTCTGGGAGGACCATTTCCTCCTTGAGATCATTGACCCGCAGACCGGCGAACTGCTGCCCGACGGCGAAGCCGGAGAACTGGTGATGACGACGCTCTGCCGCGAAGCCATGCCCCTGCTCCGCTACCGCACCCGCGATATCACGTCCATCATCACCAAGCCCTGCTCCTGTGGGCGCACGCATCGCCGCATGAACCGCATCGCCGGCCGTTCGGACGACATGCTCATTGTGCGCGGCGTGAACATCTACCCGCAGCAGATCGAGCGCGTCCTGATGGCGCAGTCAGGGGTGGGCAGAAATTATCTGATCGCGCTGGAGGGCCTTGACGAGATGACGATCAAGGTGGAACTGGCGGAAGCCGGTTTCGAGGGACAGGTGGAGCAGCTCATGAAATTGCAGAACCATCTGACCGAAAAATTACGCGCGGAAATCCTCATCAAACCACAGGTCCAGCTCCTGCCGCCCGGTTCGCTGCCGGTGAGTGAAGGCAAGGCCAAACGCGTGATTGACAACCGCAAAATGTAAAGCAACCGGATGAAAAGGAACCACGATCCCAAAATCGCACACGACCGCCTTGAATCACATTGGACGGTGTACAGCGCGATAGCGTCTTGGAGTGCGGCAGCCCTCTGCCGCTTTGGGAACAATCGTAAACCGGGCGAAAGCGCCAGAGGACTGGCGCAGTCCAAAACCGGGCGGCTCTTTTCGTGGTTCACGGAAACGACCAAGGCGAACCTTCCAGCTTAAATTCCAAGAAAGGAATCTCAAATGAACGACGTCAAACTGGTGGCTGCTTTTGCCGAGAACAAACCCGGGCAGGTCGCCCACTTCACCAAAATCCTCGCCAGCGCCAACATCAACATCCGCTGGCTCGCCGTGGCCAGCACCGGCCCGTTCGGCGTGATGAAATTCCTCGTCAGCGATCCGGAGATGGCCTGCCAGGCCCTCAAACACGAAGGCTTCGTCACCAAACTGGTGGACGCGCTCGCCATTGAAGTCCCGGACAAGCCCGGCGGATTGCATGCCGTGGCCGATTGTCTGGCCAGCCACAACATCAACCTCGACAACGCCTCCGGTTTCATCACCAACAATCGCGCCATCATGGTCCTCGAAGTCCCCGACGCGGCCAGGGCGCGCGACGTCCTGCAAAAGCAGGGTTTCCGCGTGTTGACGCAAATGGAACTGCCGGTGTAGCGGTCGTTCCGCGGCCATTTGAAGTTGGATGTTGAATGCCTGCTCGCGCGAAGCGGAGTTCGATGTTAAACCGCGTGGCGACCTGTCCATCGAAGCTTTAGCGAAAGTTGGACCTGTCCATCATAGTTCCGCTTTGCGGGACGACGGTGGAAGCTTTACGCGGTCTTGCCGCGTGGCGAAGCTTTACGCGGCGTTCCCCATCAACGCCATAAACCATGCCGGTGGCCGGATTGGTTTGCCTTGGGTATCGGTGAACGCGTGGATCGTGTAGCCGCGAACAACCGGGCTGCCGGTCTCGTTCCGGGTAATTTCCACGTCGAAACGCAACCTCGCCCGCCCTTGCAATTCCACGGTTGAAGTGATGCGCAACAGGTCGTCATATCGCGCGCCGCCCTGAAATTCGAGATGCGCCTCCACCAGCGGCAGGAAAACGCCTTTTTCCTCCAGCTCGGCGTAAGACATCTGCAACCGGTTCCGCATTAATTCCGTCCGCCCGCACTCGAACCATTCCAGCGCGCGCGAATTGTAGAACGTTCCCATCTGGTCCGTTTCACTGTAACGAACACGCAACTGAAGCACATCTTTGAGTTTGTTCATGGCTCTCTACCGGATGCGGCGCAAAGTGGGACAGGCATCCTGCCTGTCGGCCTTGCAGTGGCATTTCCAACGGAGCTTTGCTGATGTTTCACAACCTGTTTCCATAGAGACAGGCTGGAAGCCTGTCCCACCTTTCGCAAAACCCTTGCCAGGCAACCATAACGAAACTGCGATCCGGGTTCCATCGCAAAGTGGGACGGTCATCCGCTCGCTGCCCTTTGACCCTTCCCAAATCCGGCGGCATCCCCGGGTTTCGGCAACAGCCGCGCGCCCGCCTCACTTCCCATTCCACCACACCCGGATGTCATCCGCGGCTTGATGCGCGAGCGAAGGGAAGCTCCGAACCGCCTCACGCAACTCCGGGAAATAATGGACGGCCAGCCATAGGAGGGCGGCGACAACCGCGAGCCAGACCACCGCATCCAGAAGAAACACGACGGGCCAGGCCCATCTCGGTCGTCCCAAACCTCGATAGCACGCGTGTCGCGCCACTTTCAGTGGACACGCGACTATGCCGTAGGCGATGAACAGCACCAGCGCCGCGACCCACACCGGCACGTTTGCCGGTAGCCCCAGCCCAAACACGGCGCCGGTCGCCAGGAGTGAGATCAAGGCGCAGATCCACAGGACCTTCGCCCCGCCGTGCAGTAACGAGAGCAAGGGCAGTGCGTAGCCCATCCCGGGATGAAAGGGAGCATGCTCCGCCCAATAGCAATGCCAGTTTTGCCGCCACTGATCCGCATTCGCGCGCATATCCCGTTTGAACCGGCGCTTCCATTCGCGGCGCGCCTTGCGGTCCGGGAAGCCTTTCATTGCCTCGTAATACCCCTCTTTCGCGCGGCGGATGAATTCTTGCGCCGTCGATGGGTCGCCGGACGCCGCGGCCTTTTCTTCCGGCGAACGCGCCTCGGGCACCACGATCGCCATCATCACATAGACGAGCAACCCAGTGCCCCAAAGCATCGTCAAAACAACGAAGGCGAGCCGGACGAGGGTCGGATCAACGTTCACATAGGCGGCAATTCCGTTGCAGACGCCGGCGATCATCGCGCCCTCGTGGATTCGATAGAGCCTCCTTGGTGTCCCGCCGCTCCGCGCTGCTCGTTCTTCTCCCGCCGCCCCGTCTCCACTCGCGCCGCGCGCACCCGGCGCCGCAGCTTCGCCCGGGTCCGCCTCGATCGGCCCCATCTCAGCCAGGACAGCGGCGGCCTCTTTCGTTACCACCACCGTCTTGTGACTGGCCAAAAGCGCGTGGAACTTTTCCGCGATCGCCCGCTCAATGTCCGAGAGGATTTCATCCCGATCCGGGTTGCCTTGCAGCCGTGCGGCTGCGGTCTCCAGATAGGCCCGCAGGGCATCATAGCCGCCTTCTTCGAGCTGATATGCGTTACCGTCCAGATTGATCGTAATAACCTTGTTCATGGTAGGGATTGTCTCCTTTTTATTTTTGTCCTAGATTTTTCACCGTCCCGTTGATCTTGCCCCAATACTCCAGCGTTTCGCGCAACTGCTCCCGCCCCTTCGCGGTCAGCTCGTAATATTTGCGGGGCGGCCCGGCCTCGGATTCCTTCCATTCGTAATCCAGGAGCCCTTCGCGGCGCATCTTGCTCAGCAACGGATACAGCGTGCCTTCCTGCGTTGCGAATTCGGTCGCGCTCAACTGTTTCAATATGTCCGCCACGTAGACCTTTTCCGCCGCGATGATCTGCAGCAGGAGGAACTCGAGCAGACCCTTCCGGATCGCGGAAAATTTTTCGTTCACACTCATCATTAAATATCTAACCAGCTACCTTTATGTGATAAGGTAGCTGGTCGTCCGAAATGAGTCAAAAGGAAAGTTTCCTTGTAAACAATTGTGTGTGACGAGGTTCGCCCTTTTGGGCTGGTAACAGTGTTTTAGTCCCTGTTTAAAAGCCACAGGCTGTAGATTCACTCAAAAACGAATTGGTATCGGCGTTGAAAAAATCTCAAAGGAGGCTGAACAAAAGTTTCAGGCTCGCGTCAGGGAAGTGTGACCGACACCACGCTGCCCGAAAAGTTTGAAGAGATGAGTGCGCAGTTCGTGCCGTTGGAGGCGGAGAACCTGAACACTCAGAGCACGTAAAACCTTCCATCCGGCCGCTTGTTTAATGGTATTCAGGTCAACCGCATCTTTCCGCAGGCCCAGGTTAGCCAAGGGTCAGGTTCAAGGACGTTGGTCTTGTAGTTTGAGGAGCATGGTTTTACGCTGTTCTTGAAAAAACGCGACATCGTCTTTGGTGAGCACCCGCGAAGAGGTAAGGATTTTTCCGTCGGACAACTGCGTTTTGTCGCCGCGAAGATATTTGTCCATGCTGACGATGGCTTGCCAGCCAATCTTTAAGGGCTTTTGAACAACCGTCCCGTAAATGTCGCCGGCGGCAATCCCCGCCAGCGTGTCGCTGTCTTCATCAAAGCAAATAATCTTCACCTGCCCAACCTTGCCCGCACTGCGCACGGCGGTGAGAATTGCCGGTCCATGGTAGCCGTAAATACCGACCATGCCCGCAAGGTCGGGATACTTCGCCAGCGCATCCTCCGCGTTTTTCTGGGCGATGGGGCTTTTGTGATCATCCACAAGCGTGTCCACAATCCGAATTTTCGACCCGGCCAATCCGTTTTGGATGCCTTGAATACGATCTTTCGTATTTTGCGCGTTTGGATAGCCGACGAATAAAATGATTTTGCCGCCTTGGGGCAGCGCGGCTTTGAGCAATTCCGCCGCCTGCTTTCCGGCGACAACATTGTCCGTGCCGATGTAACAAGTGCGCTTGCTTTTTTCCGCATCGCTGTCCGCGCAGACCAAAAGCGTTTTGGCGGCGATGTTGTTCAGGAAATCCGTCTGGTTTTCGGCGTCAATCGGACTGATGGCGATGCCGTCCACGCCGCTCGCGACGAGGTCACTCAATATTTCCTGCTGCGCCTTCGCCGTGTGTTCGGCGGGAAAGCGGAAATCCAAATCCACGTCACCCAGTAGCCGTGTTGCGTAGTCGCAACCCAGGTGTACGATTGCCCAGTATTCGTCCGCAGTGTTGGCGACAAAAGCCAGCCGCAATTTTTTTTGCGATGCGCCATTGGCTGTCCCGCTGCTTTTGTTATCGCAGCCTTGGAACAAGGCCACAACACACAAGGCCAGGATGAAGCGGTGCAATTTTTTCATAATTGAATTGGGAGAATTGGTTGTCATCAATTTCGTTCTGGATCACGTTTTAGATTCTATCTTTCATTTGCAGCTTCATAATAACACAACAATGTATTTTCATCGTTATCACTTTTCAACTCTGGTTTATTGCCCAAATAAATGCGAAAAGCTCAAGGTTTACATGGATTATGTTGTGTATTGTTCGAAACATGACAGAGGCAAGATTGCGCGTCTTGTCGCAATCCATCTGCTCGTTTCATCAAAATGCCTAGCCGAAAAATTTAATCGTTACCGACATTTCGTGTCAGCACTTTTCCACAGGCTCGCGCTGGATTCATATTGTGTCAATTCCGCCTTGCGGTGACATTTTCAAAAGGGCTTTGCCGATGTTCCACAACCCGTTTCCACAGAGACAGGCCGGAAGCCTGTCCCACCTTACCAGTATTCCTCGACGTGGATCGTTCCCGGTTTCCCGGGCTGGTCAGTCTTGAAGCCCCTGCCCTCGAGCATCGCCTTGACAGCTTGCACCATGTCCGGATTGCCGCAGAGAAAGACATCCGCCTGTGCCGGATCCAGCGCCACGCCGGACTCTTTTTCCACCACCCCCTGTTCCACCAGCGCCTGCACGCGTCCCGTGCGCCCGTGGAAATGCGGGTCTTGATCGGGCCGCGTGATGCTGGGGATGTAGGTGAAGTTCGGCCGCAGACGGGCCAGGCTTTCGAGTTCGCCGCGATACCCCAGGTCCCAGCCAAAGCGTGCGCCGTGCAGGACCACGAACCGGCGTTGGGTCTCATTTACCAGCATCGTTCGCAACATCGAAAGGTAAGGCGCCAGACCCGTCCCGGTGGCGATGAGCACGACCGCTTTGTCCGGCGGAACACGGTCCAGCGTGAACACGCCGCTGGCCTTCGGTCCGAGGAACAGCGGGCTGCCATGCTTCAACGCAAACAGGCGCGGCGTGAGCTGGCCGCTGGTGATGAGCGTGAGATAAAACTCCACATAACGGCGCTCCACGCTGGACGACGAGATGCTGTACGCGCGGCGAATCATCTTGTCCGGCTCGGAAACCGGTTCTTCCGCTGCCGCTTCCGGCACGCGCGGTTCACGTCCGAGCAAACCCAGCACCGCGAACTGGCCGGGCTTGAAATCGAACATCGCCGCGTCGGGCTGGACGCGGAGAACCAGCAGTTGCGGATTGATTTCCTCCCGCCCGATGACGGCGGCATTGTACGGGCTTTTGTTGTCTGCGCTCATGCTCTTGGCGGGTAGAATCTGACCGCACCGCCGCCCCCCGTCAAGCGTCGCGTCGAGTCACCAATCATGTCTCTGTCTGCAATCCAAGGCAGAGCGGGCAGTCTGCTTGCGATTCATCGGAGTCCGCATCCTCCACTCGCCATTCTCCGTTGCTCTCCGAACCGCAACCCCACTCTCGTCGCAGACGGGCTGGCGCACACTTATTTCAGCCATTGTGTTATTTCTCGCAATGAAGCAACCTCAAAGGTAATCTCCGGTTTGTCCGGACGCGGTTGACGGCGGGGATTGAACCAGCAAGTATCCATGCCATATTGAGAAGCACCTTGAATATCGGAAATCCAGTTGTCGCCAATCATCAGGACTTCACGTTTGGATGGATTTCCCAATCGGGCGAACGCGGCATCAAAGAATTCCAGCGCCGGTTTGGCGAAGCCAATCTCTTCGGAGATGATGATTTCCGATATATGCCCACGGATCACGGAGCGGGCCAACCGGGCACGTTGAACCGCTTGCAGACCATTCGTCACAATCGCCATCCGATAATTCCGGCGCAGAACATCCAGCGTCTCCAGAGCGCCATCAATCAATTCAGAACCTTCGGCCAGGCATTCGAGGTAGATCGCACCGAAGTCGGTGGGTGAATGCGCTATTCCCGTTGTCGCAAACAACAATTCAAAGCGCCGCACTTTAAGAACGTCCGGAGTGATCAACCCTTTCTCCAGGGTCTGCCACAAATTCTGATTGATTCTGCGATAAACCTTCAGAAAGTCGGATTGGAAGGGAATCCCGCTCCGCTGAAATGCCTGGGCGAGAGCCACCGCCTCGGCTCGTTCGTAATCAAACAAGGTGCCGTCGGCGTCGAAAAACAGCCATTGGTAAAGTGGCATCCGTAATTCAAAACTATTTTTGCCCAAGGCGCAAATCCTTAGCCGTGTCCTCATTGGGCTGTTGTCGTGTCGGCGCTGTGCGCCGATTTGATCGAGCCACAGGCTGGACGCTACACGAAATCAGGACGCGACGTCCGGCGCTGACTTCAGCCTTCGGCCTTTAGCATTTAGCCTTTCCTCCACTTTAGCCTTTCTCATCCACAAATTTTGATTGTCGAATACCCGCTGGTTGGACCGCCAATCCGCTTGCTTCGTTGCCGTCAAATCCGGCGTAATACCGCGAACTCTATGAGCCCTATCATTTACATCTCGCTCGTCGTTCTCTACGTCTTCGTCATGCTCGCCGTCGGTTACTGGTGCATGCAACGCACCAAGAACGTCGGCGATTTCTTCCTCGGCGGCCGCACGCTCGGGCCGTGGATGAGCGCGTTCGCATACGGCACCACCTATTTCTCCGCCGTGCTCTTCATCGGCTACGCCGGACGGCTCGGCTGGGGCTTCGGCATCCAGACGATGTGGATTGTCATCGGCAACACGTTCGTCGGCACCTTCCTCGCCTGGTACGTTCTCGCCGGACGCACGCGGGATATGACGGTCCGCCTCAACGCGCTGACCATGCCGGCATTTCTCCGCGCCCGTTACAACAGCGCGCCGCTCCAGGTCATCTCCGCGGTGATTGTCTTCGTGTTTCTCGTGCCGTACTCGGCGTCGGTCTATATGGGCTTGAGCTATCTGTTCCAGAAAACGCTCGGGTTGCAATATAACGAAGCCCTCGTCTTCCTCGCCGCGTTGACCGGCGTCTATCTCGTCATGGGCGGCTACTTTGCCGTGGCCGTGAGCGATTTTATCCGCGGCATCGTCGAATTTTTCGGCGTGCTAACCATGGTGCTGCTGCTCGTGAGCATGAAAGGCGGGCTGTTCGCATCGTTCACCGCGTTGATGGATCCCCAATACATGCCCGGCCTTCACGCGCCACCGCCACCCACCGGCCCGGCGTTCCCCGGATGGGTCACACTCCTTTCGCTCGTGCTCATCACCAGTTTCGGGCCGTGGGCGCTGCCGCAGATGGTGCAAAAATTTTATTCCATCCGCAGCAAGGCCGACGTGAAGCGGGCCATGACCATCGCCACGGTCTTTGCGCTGTTCATGTCGTTTGGCGCGTATTACAGCGGCGCGCTGACGCATCTGTTCTTCACCGACCCGAAGACCGACCTCGCGCCTATCGTGGACGCGACGACGCACAAACCAAACCTCGACCTGCTGATGCCGTTTTTCATCACGAGTTTCGTGCCGCAATGGTTGGTGCTCATCATCCTGCTGATGGTGTTCTCGGCCTCGATGTCCAGCCTGTCGTCGCTCGTGCTGGTGAGCAGTTCGGCCATCGCGATAGATATTTACGGCGCATTCGGCAACCGGCAAAAGAACGACAAGCGCACGATGCTGCTGATGCGCGTGCTGTGCGCCGTGTTCGTGATATTGTCGCTGCTGATAGCCCTGAGCAAGGTGGACGTGATTGTGAACCTGATGGTGATTGCGTGGGGCGCGCTGGCCGGGGCCTTCCTCGCACCATACGTGTATGGACTGTTCTGGCGGCGGACGACCAAAGCCGGCGCGTATGCCGGCATGATCTCCGGCGTCGGCACGGCCGTGGTGTTATTTTTCCTATGGGGCAAACCTCTGATCCCCGTCGCCGGCGCCATCGCCATGTTCCTGCCGCTGCTGGTCGTACCCGTGGTCAGCCTGTTAACGCAGCCTCCTAAACCCGAAATCATCGCCACCGCGTTTGGAGATAAGTCATCTGTAGGGTAAAGCAAATCTACGGCGCTCCACCGCCGTATTTCAGGTGGTCTGTTGTCATTTGTTGACCTGACGGGAAATTTGCGCGTTAATTGAACCGAACTATCCATTAACCAATAACTATGAATGGACAACCACCACCGCAGCCATCGCATCCGGAACCGCCTCCGCAAATCAGGCCGGTCACACTTGTTTTTATAGGACCAATTCAAAATCCTGCTGTGAAAAACCTGCGAACTGCTTGTTGCAACACTATCACGAGTGGTACAAAGGAAATTCAAATTCTTTTCTCAAGCAGTGGAGGCGATGTTATCGAAGTTTTTTCATTGTATAATTTTTTGCGCGCCCTTCCTGTAAAATTGACCCTGCACGCCATAGGATACGTTGATTCAATCGCAATGGTGGTTTTCCTTGCGGGAGAACAAAGACTTTGTTCGCCTGATTCAACATTTCTGTTCCACGATTTCGCATGGGGAACGCCTGCCGCAGTTAATCTGACTCGCACACAATGGGGGGATTTGCATGGTTCCTTGGAGCGCACCAAAATCCGTTCCCAAGAGTTGCTCAAGTTGCGTACCTCGTTCAAGGATGAGGATTTCAAGAGACTTGAGCTTTTTGATAAGTCTGTAATCCAAGACGCTGTATTTGCCAAGAAAATGGGGGTCGTTCAGAAGGTTAAGGATGCAATCGTTCCTGCTGGTTCTATTTTCGCAAACATCGAATTTTGATGCGTGGCGAGCTTGGCGCATTTGACGGGCAAAGGCAAAACCAAAGTCGAGAGTCGAAGGCCTACAAAACTTTGTCCCACGTGGGACAAAGTTTTGTAAACAGCTTGTAGCTGAATAACTTGCTCTAACGCGATTTATTTTATCCGTATCCCCCCACCTTCATTTCGGCACGGTATGGCGCGCTTTCCAGGCGGCGGTCCATTGGCGCAGCACGCCCACGAACTTTTCGTCCAGACGGCGATTGAATACGCCCACGAATGAATAACCCTGTTGCACGGCAATCCGGAGCGACCAGACAAACAGCACCACGGAAAGGATCTCGTTGAACCAGGAGTCCAGCCGCCATTGCCCCTTCCAAATCCACATCACGTTTTTGTTGAACGGCCCGAAGTAATAGATGGGCCATAGGTCATCGGGGTCCGGTCCGCGTGAACCCGCGATGTCACACAACAGGTGCAGATGGAACACCAGTAGCGCCAGCAACAGCACCCGCCAGCGGTGACGGGCAAAACAGGCCAGCAACACCGCAATCGCGACGCCACCGTAAATGCCGTGCAACAAAAAGTGATGGTAATGCTCGTAGTACAACGTTCCCCGATAACCCAACGCCCTGGTGACGACGTCTGGAATCAATCCGAGGCCGTCCACGTCAGGCAGGACGCCGGCCAGGGTGACGAGCCGGCAATCGCGCGGGTTGTCGGTCGTTTTGGCCGCAATCACCCAGCTCATGAAGAGGTGCGTCGCCGGAGACATGCGCGTAATTTACAGGAATCAGAATTTAGGAGCCAGAATTCATCCGCCTTCGCCAAGGCTTTGGCGCGACAAGGGAGGCCGCGTAAAGTTTCGCCGTATTCGTATCGCAACCTTCGCCTGCGGAAATTGATGGTTGAAGGTTTGGAGTTGAGAGATAGTTGAACCATGAAAGTCGTTCACTCAGGAAAAGTCCGGGCGGTCGAGCCTTTACCCAAGCTCAAGACGCTCTTGGAAACAGTCTCCGACCGCCAACTCCGCCAGTGGATCGAGCATCTGGCCGTGCCCCGTCACTTCGTCGCCGAGGCGCAACAGAACCGGGCGACGGCGGATTGGCTGGACAACCTTTTTGTGTCCCTGGGATTTCGGGTGGAACGGCAGGGTCGATATGCAAATGTGCTGGCCTTTCCACAAAAATCCTTCAAGGAAGTAGTCTTGGTTGGCGCGCATTACGATTCCGTACCCATGTGCCCGGCCGCGGATGACAACGGCAGCGCGGTCGCCGCCATGCTGGGCTGCGCGGCAGCGTGCAGTCTCTGGCAGCCGGTGTTGCCGGTCGTCTTTGTCGCTTTCAACTGCGAAGAGGACGGCCTGCTGGGCAGCCGCGACTTTGTAGAGTCGTATCTGCAGAAAGCCGGGTTCCGCATCCGTTGCGCGCACGTGCTGGAAATGGTGGGATACGCCAGTTCCGCGCCCGGTTCCCAGCGCGTGCCGACCGGTCTGCCAGTGAAGATCAGTGACACCGGCGATTTTCTTGGCCTGCTGGCGAATGGCCGTTCCACCGCGGCCATGGATCTGGTGCTGCGCCATGCCCGAGCCTATGTGCCGGAACTGCCCGTGACCGGTTTGAATGTGAAGCTCGGCCTGGAAAAATATTTCCCCGTGCTGGCCCGCAGCGATCACGCTCCGTTCTGGGACCACAAGATACCGGCGGTGATGTGGACGGATACTTCGGAGTTTCGGAACCACAACTATCATCGTCACACCGACACGCCGGATACCTTGAATTACCAATTTCTCAAACACGTCACCCAACTGCTCACGGCCTGTGTCATTCAGCAGGCACAGCAAAATCTTGAAGATCAACATTGATCCATGCCCTCAACGCAACATCGCGGCGAATCCCTGCCGCATTTGAGGGGCGAAGGCAGAACCAAAGTCGAGAGTTAAAGGACTACAAAACTTTGTCCCACGTGGGACAAAGTTTTGTAAACAGCTTGTAGCTGAACAACTTGCTTTAAGGCGATTTATTTTACCGAAGCAGTTCAAACCGCGAACCATGCGAACCATGCGAAAATTCTGACCGGAAATTCTTTCGTGACCACAATTCGCGCCAGCGAACAACATAATTTGGGGCACCCATCTTGTGGCGGGCTTGGGAAGCCAATTTGGCATATTTCGCGGTTAACCTCTGCGTCCTTTGCGTTCTTCCGCCTTCATTTCATTTCGGCGCGACAAGTTGCGGTTAAAATTGGGGCTTCGCAGAATTCCGCCCTCCGAAAATCCGTAATACAATCCTGCAACTTCGCGCACGGACGACAAAGATTTGGACTGCGGTGGCAGAGCGCAGCGGCGACACCGCTTTCCGTGCTACCGGTTGCTTCCAAAAGCGGCGTGGCTCCCGCTCTGCGCATACGCGTCAACTTAAGCTTCCGAGTTTT
>DLMG01000085.1 GCA_002479245.1 Verrucomicrobia subdivision 3 bacterium UBA7542
ACCAAGGAATTGCAGGTTAAAATCGTCTATTACGGCCCGGCCATGGGCGGCAAGACGACCAACCTCGTGCAAGTCCACGACCATGTACAAACCGCCGCGGGCAACAAGGGCAAGCTTGTGTCGCTGGCGACGAGTTCCGACCGCACGCTGTTCTTCGATTTTCTGCCGATTGAGGCAATGACCATCAAGGGCTTCAAGACGAAGTTCCAGCTTTACACCGTGCCCGGCCAGGTGATTTACAACACGACGCGGCAACTGGTGCTGCGCGGCGTGGACGGCGTCGTGTTTGTCGCCGATTCGCAATACGAAAAGATGCCGGAAAACGTCGAGAGCTTCCAGAATCTCGTGGATAACCTGAATGCACTCAAGCTCAACCTCGCGGAAATTCCCTATGTGCTGCAATACAACAAGCGCGATCTGCCGAACGCCGCGTCGGTGGAATACATGGAATTTTTGCTGAACAATCGCGAAGTGCAGGTGCCGTCGTTCAGCGCCACGGCGCACAAGTGCGAAGGCGTGTTCGAGACCCTGAACATGATCACGCGCCTGCTGCTGCACAAATTCATCAATCAAAGCGTTCCACAATACGCATGACATGGCCACTCTGCCCCAACTGCTTGAGGATGACGTTCGGCGGTGCGATGAAACGTTGCGCGCATTCATTGCGAGCACCGACGCAACGGCCACGCTGATCATTGACAAGGGCGGTTTCCTCATCACGCATCAGGGCGACGCGCATGATTTCGACCTGACCACCATCGGCGCGCTGGCGTCTGGTGCGTTCATGGCCAACCAGACCATCGCCGGCCTGGTCAACGAAACCAATTTCAGCAGCATTTACCAGCAGGGCGAAAATTTCAGCATGTTCGTCACCAATGTTGACGAACACTCCCTGCTGGTCGTGATTTTCAAGTCCCACTCCGGTGTAGGTGTGGTGAAGTATTATGCGGCGGCGGCGGTCAAACGCATTGCGCGCCAGCTAAAAATCGCCAAGGAGAGGGCTCCGGAGGCGGGACTTGATCTTTCCGTTCTTAACGTTGCCGAAACCAGACAGTTCTTTCGGAAAAAGAAAGCCTGAGATAGACCGTGCAACCAGTGTTTTTATTATAAACATGAAGCCTGCCGCCAGCGGCAAAGCTGCGGGCGTCACACAAAATTGATTATGACGTGGATTAATCTTTTCGCGGTCATCCTGGTTCTCGGTTATACCCTGTGGATTACTTACCGCGGATGGCGGCTCTTCAGGAATCTGTTGCACGCCAGCACCATCAGCGACGTTTTGAAGAGTATTTTGGAACAGCACCATTTTTATTTCATCCAGGGTGTGGGCAGTTGCCTGGCCTTGATTTTATTTCTCGGCATCAAAGCCCTGGTCCTGCTCATCAAACCTTCTGAAGCAACGGTTTTTAACCCCGTTGTTTTTGGCAGCTTCGCGAACCGATTTCTGCCCGGCAAATTGGGCTGCGTGGGCGTTGCGTTGATGGTGATTTCCCTGGTGTGTTTTTATCAGCACGTAAAAAGCAAACACTACCTCCACGTGCTTTACGCCTTTCGCAATCAACTGGGACTGACGGAATCCGGCTGAAATTTCAAGCGAGCTGACTATGGCTGCCGTTACAGAACGACCGGCCTTTTGAACACCACACGCACACCACCAAAAGGTGCCCGGCGCGCTGCGCTTTTAATCCTCCAATCCGGATCGCAACCCCGCCCCACCCGGCCGATTATGATTGTGGGCGGTGTTCTGACTTGAAAATGGCGTTCTCATTTCGTCCCAGACTTTCTCAGCGTGAACGCCCAGCGGTGATAGATGGAGAATGGCCAGATCGTAACATCGCTTCAAATCCAGCATCGTTCGCTGGATTTCCGGTTTCGCCGTTTTTAGTATATCGTTCCCGACTCTCTGTAGGCATCGAAAATTTCCGCGCGAATCGCGTCCTTGAATTTGCGGGCTTCAATGCTTTCGGCTCCCCCGGTATCCATGGAATTATCTTTTTGTTTTGCTGACGATTTTTACGTTTTAACGATGTAACGATTTAACATTTCACGGCAGATTGCTGTGACTGCCATCGCAGAACGCGCCGTTCTTTGAGTGCTTGCAACCGCACCACGCAACTGTTTTTGCCTCGGTGAGGTCCACCTTTTTCGGCCCAAGGCCGGTGCCCTTGTGTGAGCCGTCGCAATACGGCTGCGTCTTGGACCGGCCGCACGCGCACCACCAGAAGGTGCCTGGCCCGGCTTGTTGAACAAAGGGAGATCTTTGGGCAATAATTGGTTCACTCATGGCGGCACTTCAATATCATCGCCCGTTTCGCTTTGCAACCATTTCATTGTTACTTTCCACTGGCAACGTGCTCCGCCAAGCTTAACTTCTCCGTGCAACTATGCCCGGCCAACCCATCCCTTACCGCCAGTGGGGCGTGGACCTGGACGCCAATGCGCTCCAGCAGATGGAGAACGCCTGCAGGCTGCCCGTGTCCGTCGCCGCCGCGCTCATGCCTGACGCCCATGTCGGCTACGGCCTGCCCATCGGCGGCGTGCTCGCCACCGACAACGCTGTTATCCCCTACGCCGTGGGCGTGGACATTGCCTGCCGCGTCAAACTCACCGTGCTCGATTTGCCGCTCGACTCGCTCCACCGCCGTGAAACCGATCTCATCCGCGCCATCGAAGCCGAGACGCGCTTCGGCATCGGCGTGGAATTCAAACATCGCCGCACGCACCCGGTCATGGACGAAGACTGGTCGGTCAGCCCCGTCACGCAGCGTTTCCGCGACAAGGCCGCCGCACAACTCGGCACCAGCGGCAGCGGCAATCATTTCGTCGAGTTCGGCGAATTCACCGTGGAGAACAAGGAACTCGGCCTTGAACCGGGCAAGTATCTCGCTCTCTTAAGCCACAGCGGCAGCCGCGGCACTGGCGCACAGGTTTGCGACCATTACAGCCGTCTCGCGCGGGCGAAACACAAGGATTTGCCCAAGGAACTCAGCTATCTCGCGTGGCTCGATCTCGATTCCGCCGACGGCCAAGAATACTGGGCCGCGATGGAATTGATGGGCCAATACGCCTCCGCGAATCACTACCTCATCCACAAACACATCGCGCGGCATCTCGGCGCGGGCGTGCTGTTGGACATTGAAAACCACCACAACTTCGCGTGGAAGGAACGCCACGGCGGACGCGACCTCATCGTCCATCGCAAAGGTGCGACGCCGGCGGGCGCGGGTGTGCTGGGCGTGATTCCAGGTTCGATGGCCAGCCCAACGTTTGTGGCGCGTGGCAAGGGCAACGCCGCGTCGCTCAACTCCGCCTCACACGGCGCGGGCCGCGTGATGAGCCGGCACAAGGCGAAGGAAAGTTTCAACTGGAAGATGGTGCAGCCCTATCTGGACGAACGCGGCGTGAAATTGATTTCCGCCGGATTGGATGAAGTGCCGATGGTCTATAAAAACATCGAGGAAGTGATGGCTGCGCAAACCGACCTGGTGGAACCGCTGGCGAAATTTTTCCCGCGCCTCGTCAAAATGGCCCCGGCCGGCGAGCGGGCGGAGGATTGAAAAGAGGCAGGGAAACAGCGGCGGTAAACCGCACGCAGTCCAAACGTTCCGCGAAATTTGGAGATCTCTGGTGATCGCGTCAGCGTCTGGAGTGCGGTGGCTTTAGCGCCGCTCTTCCTTCGGATAACGCAGATGTTTTGGCCTTTTCGCCACGGTCCATTTCCGGCAGAGTTTCAAAGCATGATCCCGGCATCGCACATCCCGTCCAATTCTGGGCCTCCTGCGCCGGGCACTTTCAAGCTGCCATCCGTACGTCTTGCAGATTTGAAATCCCAGTTGCCACCCAAGGACTGGCCGCACGCACCGGTGCATCGTCTGGCGGACAACGCCGTTTATTTCGTCACCGCCGGCACGCTGCACAAACAACATTTCTTTGGCTCGCCGGAGAAGCGCGATTTGCTCGAACGCCTGCTGCTCGCCCTGGCTAAAGAATGCGGCTGGCAACTCGAAGCGTGGGCCGTGTTTGCCAATCACTATCACATCGTGACACGTGGCAATCCCGATTCGCGGAACCTCGGCGAATTCCTCCACGATCTGCACGGCGTCTCCTCGCGTGAGTTGAACAAACGGGATGGTGTCCAAGGCCGGCAGGTATGGTTCAATTTCCGTGACACCAAGTTGACGATTCAACATAGCTACCTGGCGCGGTTGAATTACGTTCATCAAAACGCCGTGAAACACAAGCTGGTGCCGGTGGCGAATCAATATCCGTGGTGTTCGGCGGCGTGGTTCGAGCGGGTGGCATCCCCGGCACAGGCGAAAGCCATCTACGGCTTCAAAATTGACCGTGTGAAAGTGGAGGACGACTTTTGAACCTCCCCGGAAAAGCGGCGGTGAACCGCACGCAGTCCAAACGCTCCGCGAGATTCGGAGACGCCCGGCAAACGCGTCAGTCCCGCATTGCGCATACGCG
>DLMG01000370.1 GCA_002479245.1 Verrucomicrobia subdivision 3 bacterium UBA7542
TGGTCAATGAGCCTGGCTTGAAAACCGTTCTTCACGAAACCGCCCTGGTATATGTCCAGTATGTTCCCATAACGAAAATCTTTGGCGCCGGTAATAAAAGCAAAACGCACTTTCTTCCTGGCCTCAGCGACCCGGTCAGGAGGAACCGGCCAAACGCCATAGTTCGAAGTGTCAACTGCTTTGACCTTTGGCACCGGCTCGTAGAAATTGGCTCCGCAAATTGAAATATTTCCCGCAATCACGTCGTTGTGCAGGAAAGCAAGTTGCAGCGAGCAGCGCGCCCCGCCCGACATTCCACCGGTGTAAATCCGCCGGGGGTCTGCTTTATACCGCTCAACGGTTTTTAGAATTCCGACCAAGGTGAGCCCAACGCGCCGGGAAAACGGCTGATTATTGCCAATCTTTTGGGTAATCAGACAGATCAGCTTTTCCTTTTCCATGATGGCCGCCCATTCCCTGGGCATGGTCATGTTGTCTCCAGAATCCATGAAAGCGAAGACACCAAATGCCTCTTTGTCCGAGTAATTCCTGGGCAGAAAGATTTCAAACGATTCCTGCGCCAGATCAAAGCTGTAGTCAACACCCTTGGCCGCGTTCACAACCCGCGGGAGCGCTTGGTCAAAATGGATGAGTTTCCCTTCGCCGGGAGATGGGAAGCCGGTGGTTTCGTCAGCACCCGTTGTTTGCAGGCAGGCAGCCAATACGAACAGCCAGGCGTATCTTGGTATCATGGCAATCAGCAAACTCCCGCTCACCCTTTCTGGCAAGGCCAAACGTGAAACCATGGTCAATGTCATCGGCATCGTCTGTCCGGCAGCTCGAACGACGCTTTGAAAGAAAACCGGCCTGTTTTTTCAGCGATTGAACTGAGCAAAACTGATGTAAATGTGGTAAGGTGGTGGTAAACCCGGAAGACGCCACGTACCGGTGGCGCGGAGGCGGGGCAAGTGGGAAGAAGGCCGTATGATAATAAAAGCAAGAATGGCGAAGGATGCAATCGTCAGGATAAACAACCAGCCCGGCGCGCTGGCCCGCGTCACCAAAAGCGTCGCGGACAAGGGCATCAACATCGAGGCCATAATCGCCACAGTGGAAGGCGCCGACGCGGTCGTCCACCTGGTGACCAGCGACCATCAGCGGACGATCAACACGTTGCACGAGCGGCAGTTGGAGGTGCAGGAGACGAAGGTCGTGGTGGTCGAAGCGTTGCACCGACCCGGTCTGTTGCAGCACATCACCGAGAAACTGGCCAGGGAAAACATGGATCTGTTCTACCTTTACGCCACAGCGGCGGAGGCGGACAAATGCCTGGTCGTTCTCTCGTCCACGAACAATGAATGGGCCGTCATGGTGCTGAACAGTTAACCCGGCGGCGTGAATCACGAAGTTGTCCGGCAGGAACAGCGGTGGTGAACCGCACGCAGTCCAAACGCTTCGTGAGGTTCGGAGATGCTTGGCAATCGCGCCAGTCCCGCTTTGCGGGAGAGTGCGGTGGCTTTAGCGCCGCTTTTCGGCACGTCTGGCAAGGCCAATCGCGAATGGCGACAAAGATTCCGCTTCTCACGAGGCGGGGCGGCGGGTGGTGGCAGGGGATTTTGGACTGCGGGGGCAAGCGAAGCGCGACCCCGCTGTTTGGAAAGGGCAGGATTTTTCGGTGGCGTCAGGGCACGCGAAAGCGCCGTCGCCGCTGCGCTCTGCCGGCGCAGTCCATATATCCGTGCGGGTGCGGAATTCACGCCTTTTTCTTTGCCTTGCTGCCAGATTCATCTTTCGGTTCAACGTGAAAACCAATTCGCCGCCTCGGCGGTTCCGGCGGTAGCGGCGGCGGGTCAAGGATTTCCATGACGCGCCGCAGCACGTTCACAATCACGCTCTCATGCACGTCGAGACGGGCAGTCAGCTTCTTTTCCAGGTCAGCCAACTGGCGCGCGAGTTCCTTCGTCCCACCCAGCAGGTCGCGCATCTGCACAAACGCCCGCACCACGAACACGCTCATCCGCACCGCCTCCGGGCTGTTGAGAACATTCGCCGCCATGATCGCGCCGTTTTCGGTGAAAGCGTAAGGCAGCTTGCGTTTTCCACCGTGGGAACTTGAAGTGCCAATTTGGTACTTCAAGTTTACTAATTCTTCCAGCGTTAATTGAAAGATAAAGTCGTCTGGGAATCGCTCCAAGTTGCGTTTCACTGCCCGATTGAGCGCTTTCGTCGGCACGCCGTAAATACGCGCCAAATCGGTGTCCAAAATCACTTTTTGCACGCGAATCGTGCGGATTAACGAGCGAATTCCTTCCACTCGCGATGGTGTTTGTTCGCTCATGTCATTCCCCATGCGGTCGCAAATTGCGACCGCATCACTTTTGACATCGCAACTTGCGATATCAAGTTAAAGCTTCCGATTTCGTTTAAGATCGCAATTTGCGACCTTAAAGCTTTGCCACACAACTTGAGGTTCCAAATTGGAACCTCAAGTTTTCAGATTCTCTGCGCCAAAGCCTGTCGGTGGTGATTCGGTGATGCGGTCACAATTTGTGACTGGATGGCCGCCTGAATCAAGGTCGCATTTTGCGACCTTAAACAACGTGGAAGAATCTCGCCGTGCCGGAAGAAAAGCGGCGGAGGGCCGCACGCAGTCCAAGACGCGAGGCGTTTCTCGGCGACTTACAAACCGCGCGAAGCGTCATGGAGTGCGCCAGTCCTTCCGCCTTCGCGGCGCGCCATAGCGCCGCTTCGGCGCGACGGCGGCTGGCGCTTTGCGGGTGGCGACAAAGATTCCGCTCCTCACGGGGCGGCGGGCGGTGACGGGGGATTAAATCCCAGATGATGCTTTCGGGCGTCGTATGCGTAGAACCCGCCCATTTGGTCTCCACGGCGACTTTTATCGTCGGGTAGTTCAACAAACGCGGACACTTTTATTTCTTCCCCTGCACCTTCGCCGCGACTTTCAGGCGCAGGGCGTTCAGCCGGATGAAGCCGGTGGCGTCGTCCTGGTTATGATCCCGCACGGGCGGGATCGGGTCGGCTTTCATCGTGGCAATTAGCAAACTCCCCTTCGCCCTTTCTGGCAAGGCCAATCGCGAATAGCGACAAAGATTCCGCTCCTCACGGGGCGGGGCGGGGAATTTGAACACAGCCTACAATAGCCCAGCATGGTGAAGAAACTCTTCGACGACTATCCGGCAGCCTGACCTGAGTTGCTCGATGTCTTCCGGACTTGCGGTAAAATATCGTCCATGTGCCGACATGTGCCCAACGTCTCGGAGATTCGGGAGGGCGTTTCTTGTATTTCGGGAAAGAGTCCACGCCGGTTCTGCGAGCGCTTTACTAATAAGATTCGTCAACTGAAGGTAATTGCCATTCCCGTCCTTGATCTTGTTCGCGATCCCCTTGCCTTCAAATGCCTCGATTATGGAGATTTCGATGATTCGGCGCATCATCACGGCAGCAGCATCATACCAACCCGAAGTAAAGCAGCCGTTCATCTGGCGACCAACGGTTACAAGATAACCACGTTTGGCTTTAGAGAGAATGCTCAGAGGAAACAAGCCTTCGTCTTCGCAAGGCATTGAGCGTGATCGCCAAGCGGTACGTAAGTTGTAAGAAAATTCGTGCAAGGCCTTTGTTCTCACCTTCGGGTGCGTCAGTGGCGCAAAGACCGTTTCTAGAAGCTCTGCGATAGCGGAGGAATCACCGGGACTCCCAGAATTCAGAGATCGGAAAGTATTGGTGGCGTCAGCACGAAGTGTAGCGAGTTTGTTGGCGTAAAAATTATCGCCTTCAAGACTCATGTGATTTCGACGAGCTTTCTTTGCTACACCAACCGCAGCACGAGCGAGACTTTCCAAAGTCTCCGAAGGAGAAAGGCGAGAATCCTCAGGCTTAGGCATACGCCCTTCCCTTACCAGTTCGAGTACGCGAACGCCTTCTTTTTGCCTTCACCGTCAGCTTTTTGCCTGCGAAGTTTCTTTTTCTGGCAGAACCTCTGGAGCGGTCCGCTTAGACTGGTCAGCGGGATATGATGGCCACGATTACCAAGCTCAGCTTTGACTTCGGATATGGTCTTTGGTTTAGAAAAGTATGCTTCACCGACGAGTTCCTCAATGTATGCAGATGTACCAGCCCGCGTGGATTTTGCTTGGCCTTCAGCGGCATGTCCCTTGGACCGGATACTTCCGGAAGGGCGCACACGCTGGTGACTTGTTGCCCGGCCAGTTCTGGAATCCGGAGCGTCAGTGCTTGAACTCGCCAGCAGGTCATCAAGAATCTTCTCGAAAGCTACTCGCCGGAGCTCTGCGTCCTTCACGGCTGAGACTGCGCTTTCCGCTTGTGCGACCAATTCGCTGTAGGATTTGCTCATACGCTGGATCCCTTTCTGGTTTTCTGTTCTATGGTTTAACATAGATGCACCGGTTATTGGTAGCTTTTATTTTAGCAGTTTTTGTCGTCGAAAACAATACGAGATATTGGGCTACCGTTTCCTCTGCACCTTCGCCGCGACTTTCAGGCGCAGGGCGTTCAGCCGGATGAAGCCGGTGGCGTCGTCCTGGTTGTAGGCCTTCGTGGGGTCGGCTTCCATCGTCGCAATGTGTGGATTATACAGGCTCACCGGACTCTTGCGACCGGCGACCATGATGTTGCCCTTGTACAGTTTCACGCGCACGGTGCCGGTCACGTTTTTCTGGCTCTCGGTCACGAGCGCCTGCAACGCATACCGCTCCGGCGCGAACCAGTAGCCGTAATACACCAGCTCCGCGTAACGCGGAATCAGCGAGTCCCGCAAATGCATGACCTCCCGGTCCATCGTGAGGCTTTCCATCTGCCGATGCGCAAAGTGCAGGATGGCGCCGCCGGGCGTTTCATATACGCCCCGCGATTTCATGCCCACGTACCGGTTCTCCACCATGTCCACCCGCCCGACACCGTGTTTGCCGCCGATTTTGTTCAGCGTCTTCATCACGCCCAGCGGGGATAGTTTCTTGCCGTTCACCGCCACGCAATTGCCCTTCACGAAATCCAGCGTCACGAATTCCGGTTTGTTCGGCGCGTCTTCGGGAAACACCGATAGCGTGGTGAACGAGCCGCGATACTTTTTGTCGCTCGCATCCATCCACGGGTCTTCGAGAATGCCCGCCTCGTAGGAGATGTGAAGCAAGTTCCGGTCGCTCGAGAACGGTTTCTTCGCGCTGGCCTGCACGGGAATCCTGTGCCGGGCGCAGTAATCAATCATCTCCTGCCGGCCGGGAAAGTCGGTGCGAAATGAAGCGTCCCGCCACGGGGCGATGACCTGCAGGTCCGGCGCGAGCGCGGCGGCGGTGAGTTCGAACCGCACCTGGTCGTTGCCCTTGCCGGTGGCGCCGTGAGCAATGGCATCGGCTTTTTCCTTCCGCGCGATTTCCACCATGCGTTTGGCGATGAGCGGCCGGGCGATGCTGGTGCCGAGGAAATACTGGCCTTCATAGACCGCACCAGCGTGGATGATGGGGTAGATGAAGTCGCGCGCGAATTCCTCCTGCAAATCGTCAATGTAGATTTTCGACGCGCCGGTCCGTTTGGCCTTGGCCTCGAGGCCGCGCAATTCCTCCTCCTGCCCGATGTTGGCGCAGAAGGCGATCATCTCGGCGTCGTAGGTTTCTTTGATCCACGAAAGCAGCACCGACGTGTCGAGGCCGCCCGAATAAGCTAAAACAATTTTCATTGCGGGGAATTTAACCGCCAAAACGCCAGGTGCGCAAAGGGAAAACGAAACGGAAACCGCAAACAAGACGAACTACACGAAACCGAGGGAGCAGCGGTAAAACATCGAACATTCAATCCCGCAACGCGCATACGCGTCAACTTAAGCT
>DLMG01000265.1 GCA_002479245.1 Verrucomicrobia subdivision 3 bacterium UBA7542
TTAAGCAACGCGGCAATGGCGGCCTGTTCAGTCACGGCTTCGACCGAGCTGTTGATTTCCCGGCCGGTGGCTGTCTCCCGGGCTGAATAAGCAAATGATGGCATACCTTTGATTTAGTAATAAAACCGCCCACAAAACTCACCCCAATCGCAACCCTGCAATTGGGCTTCCGCCTTCTGACAAAGCACAATTTGTTCCAGTCCGGCTTGCTAAAATCCGATGCAGCAGAATCCATAACTTCCAAAGACCAGCCTGGTTATGAATGCCTGAACTTCACACAACCACTGCACATAATTTTGGATTGGAACATTGGCAATCGTTGCAATTCATTGATTTCAAGAATGTTACAACAATGTGATTCCCCAAAAAAAATGTTGTAAAAAAAATGGAATTCTCCTATTTTCATTGCAATTGCACCATTTGGTGCCGGGGCAAATGGGTTTTTGCCCTGAAGTGCAGAGGCACTAAAAAACAGAAACCAATTAAAACAAACAACATCGGAGGAACCAGATGAAGTTTAATAAATGGACAGTCGGTCTCGCAGCCATCGGGGTGGTCAGCCTTGCGTCGGCGGCTCGCGCAGACGAAGCAAAAATGAGCCAAGTGCAAACCGCGCTCTCGAACACCACCATCAGTGGTTATGTCAGCGCCTCGTTCAACTGGGCCTTGAGCCCGGGCGGAAACGGTTATCAATACTCACCAGCGGCTGGAATTCCCTACCAGGGCGGCAAGCAGGACGGTTTCAACCTTGACGTGGTGAAGCTGTCCATTTCCAAGCCGCAGGACGAATCACCGTGGGCTTCCGGCTATCAGGTGGATTTGATCTTCGGCCCGGATGCGGTTAACTATAATACGTCAGCCAACGCCAAGGGCTCTTATGTAAACTACTATGGCAACGAGTATGGCACCTATCCAGACTTCGCGATTAAGCAGGCGTATGTGGCGTTGCAGACGCCGGTGGGCAACGGGATTAACTGGAAGGTGGGCGTGTTTGACTCGCCCATCGGCTACGAATCCTTCGATGCCGGCAACGATCCGAATTACACCCGTTCCTGGGGTAATGCGATTGAGCCAACGGAGTTAACCGGTGTCCTGGCTTCTTACAAGTTCTGTGATGAATTCTCCCTCACGGCCGGCATTGCCAATACGTTGATGGCGGGAATTAATACCAGGTCTGATTCTTATTTTGACGGCCAAAGCAAGGATTGGCACAAGGCATTCCTGGCTTCGGCAACGTTCACGACGCCGAGTTCATGGGGTTGGGCGGCGGGTTCATCGCTCTATGCTGGCATCGTTTATGGATTTAACGGCCAGGATAATAATGGCACTGGTTACCACCAGGGCGGCGATCAGATCAACTACTATGCTGGCGCGACGTTGAACACACCGTGCAAGCAGTTGACGTTGGGCGCGGCCTTCGATTACGCACAAAACTATGGTGGCGGGTACCAGGATGATTATTATTATAGCTCCACCGATTATTATTATGAAACCAGTTATGGAGACGTCATGGCCCTCGGTTTGTATGCAACTGTTAAGGCCACGGACAAGTTGAGCTTCAATGCACGCGCAGAGTATGTGTATGGGAAATCCCGTTATGTCGATAATGGATATGATGAAGGTGGTTACAGCTCTGCCGATCATTCCAGCGCAGACGGGTTTGAACTCACCGGCACGGTGGAGTATGACCTGTGGGTGAACGTAATCAGCAGGCTGGAATTGCGCTGGGATCATGCCAATATTAATTACTCACCGCTTGGTATGAACGGTGAAGACGGGTATCTTGACCACAAAAACTCCGTCGGCTTCTACGCGAACGTCATTTACAAGTTCTAATCTGATTTAGAACCTTTCGCCCTTTCCGGCAAAACCGGAAGGGGCTTTTTGTTTCATCCGTAAGACCGGCGTCGCGCCTGTCTCAAAAATCCAAGCAGCCTCTTTTCAGAAACAACGGTCGCCGCCATGCCCCATCACCAATTGGAGAGTGAGATGACGCCCGCTATCTCCGTGACCCTCGTAGCCGCGGACGTCAGTCCGCGCGCTTGGAGTCCCATGAAAGTCTGCGCCGACTCACGTCGGCGGCTACATCGGGCGCAACCGGAGGCCTGGGGTCAGGACACTGCTGCCAATGCACCAGGCTGCGTCCGCAAGGAACGCCGGATTCATCCGGCAGGTGAACAACCAGCGCCTGTTACTGCCGGATAAATCCGGCGTTCCGGTGGTGATGTCGAGGTGCGCCCCCACACCTGCATTTCAAAACTTGGCTTCCCTCGCGCTTCTGCTGATAATCCGCCCTCCAAATGCAATTCATCCGTGACATTTACACGGCGAAACACGCGGCCGGCCGGCCGGTCATCTCCTTTGAATTTTTCCCGCCGAAAACCGGCGAGGGCGACCGCAATCTTCTGGAAAAGCAAATCCCCGCCCTGCTTGAGGCCAAGCCCGATTATTGCTCCGTCACCTACGGGGCGGGCGGCAGCACACGCGACAAAACGCTGATGATTGTGGAGCGCATTCAGCGGCAGCACGGGCTAATCGCGCTGGCGCATCTCACTTGCGTCAATCACACCCGCGGGCAGGTGCGCGAGCTTTTGGAAAAAATCCGCTCGCTGGGTTGTAAAAATATTCTCGCGCTGCGCGGAGATCCGCCCGACGGCGGCGAATTTCAGCCAACGCCGGGCGGCTTCGAATTCGCCGCGCAACTCGTCAAGTTCATCCGCGAATCGGGCGATTTTTCCATCGGCGCCGCCGGTTTTCCCGAAGGCCACATCGCCTGCCAGGACGGCAAACACGCCGATTGGCGGCATTTGAAGGAAAAAACGGACGCCGGCGCGGATTTCATCCTCACGCAATTGTTTTTCGACAACGCCGACTATTTTGAATTTCGCGATTATGTTGCCGGCAAACTTGGTGTCGGCGTGCCGCTCGTGCCCGGCATCATTCCGATTTTGAGCGCGTCGCAAATCACGAAATTCACACAGCTTTGTGGCGCGAAAATTCCGCCGCCACTCCGTTCCAAACTCGATCAACTGGCAGGCAAGGACGAAGCCGCCGCGGAATTTGGCATCGAATACGCCACGAAACAGTGCGAGGAATTGCTGCGCGCCGGCGCACCGGGGCTGCATTTTTACACGTTGAACAAATCGCGCTCGACCGTGCGGGTCTTGAAAAATCTCGGTCTGGCCTGAAGCGGAGCGCGAGTTGTCTCAACTCGCAGCAGATGCCCGCGCGGAAAGAAGTCCGTAAAATTCCCCAACGAAGGCGCGCAATTCGTCTGTGCTGCGGCTTGAGACAAGCCGCGTTCCGATTAAAACAAATTGTTCGCCATGATCCCGATGACACTCAACGGTCCCTGGTCTTCCAAACCATCGGCCATTTTATCCAGTTTTTGCAGCGAGAGCTTGGCGTTTTTGTAGAATTCCTGGTCGTTGACGAGTTTGCCGACCGTGCCTTGTCCCTGATTGACCTTCTGCAAAATCTGGTTGAGATTTGTCATTGAAGCGGTGGTTTCGTTGTAGAGCGTTTCGTCGGTCGCCAGCCTGCCGAGGGTGCCCCGGCCGGCGCTGACGCCGCTGACGACCTGGCGCACCTCGGCCACGGTGTCTTGCAAATTGGTCACCGTCGTCAGCGCAGAAGCATAAAGCGAATCTTGATAAATGAGTTTGCCGACCGTGCCCTGCCCGCCCGCAATCTGGCCGGAAATGTTTTCAATGTTGGAAATGGCCCCGCTGATGTGGCCGCTGTTCTGTTTGACGAAATCAACCAGCGGACCCAGCAGATTATTGATGGTGTCGGGCGTGAAGCTCTTGGTGAGGTTTTGAATGCCGGTCGTAGCGCCGTCGAGCTTGGTCATGATGGCATTAAGGTCGGGCTGCTCCTCGGTGACGAGCACCGTCCCGCCAGCCGCGCGCGGCGCGTCGGGCGTGCCAAAATCAATGGCCACAAAATTTTGTCCCATCAAGCCGGTGAATTTAATGACCGCCTTGCTGTCCGTCTTCACGACCGCGTCGGAATGAAGCTTCATCGTGACCGTGACCTTGTTGCCGGCCAGTGCGATTTTTTCGACCCGGCCGATTTCCACCCCGGCCATTTTTACGCTGTTGCCGACCTTCAAGTCCTGCACGGTGTCAAACAAGGCGCTGACGTGGTAGCCCCCATGGAAGGATTCCATGCTGCCGAGTGTTTCCATGATGAGGAAGGCGGCGAAAATGACGAGGACGACAAATACGCCCAATCGGGTTTCCAGTGAATTTTTCATAAATTTTGAGATTAAGGTTCGCGTTTAAAGTCGGCATGCAAAAAATTTTGGACGAGCGGGTCGTTGTAACGTTTTACTTCATCCGGTGTGCCGATGGTGAGAATGCGGCCTTCGTTGATGACGGCCATGCGGCCGGCCACGCCAAACGCGAGGTCGCGGTCATGCGTTACCACGAGTGACGTGACGTGAATGCGCTGCTGGAGATGGAGAATTTCCTCGCCAATGACCACGGACGAAAGCGGATCAAGCTCGCTCGTCGGCTCGTCGTAAAGGATCAGTTGCGGCTCGATGACCAGTGCGCGGGCAATGGCGACGCGCTTTTTCATGCCACCGGAAAGTTCACTGGGCATTTTGTCCTCGGTGCCTTTGAGGCCGACATCTTCAAGCATTTCAGCGACGATGCGCGCGATTTCCTCCGGCGGTTTGAGCCGGTGCTCGCTCAAGTAAAGCCCGACATTTTCACCGACCGTCAGCGAGTTGAGCAGCGCGCCGGACTGGAACACCATCGCGAGCCGGTATTTGCTGGCGATTTCCGGTGATTGGATGGATTCGCCATTGATGAGGATTTCGCCGGCGTCCGGCGGTTCGAGACCGATAAGTTGCTTGAGCAGCACACTTTTGCCGCTGCCGCTCGGTCCCATGATGACAAAAATTTCGCCGGGCTGGACCTCAAAATCAATGCCCCGGAGCACCGCCTGCCCGTCAAAGCTCTTGCGCAGGCCGCACACCTGGAGGCTGACGCCGGAATGGTTGTTGGTTGAACTGTTCATTATTTCAACAGAACCCGCGTGAGCATGTAGTCAAAAATCACGATCAGGACGATGGAATTGACGACGGCTTTCGTGACCGAGCGGCCAATGCCACGCGGCCCGCCGATGGTCGCCAGGCCTTGATGGCATGAGACCACCCCGATGATCAGCGCAAAGCAAAAACTTTTGAACACGCCGTTGGCCACATCCTTCAATTCCACCACGTCGCGCAAGTTGGCCCAAAAAGCCTGGAACGGAATCGCGATGTGGCTGTTGGTGTCGGCGATGACCGCGCCACCCAGCCAGCCGACCAGGATGCCAAAAACCACCAGCATCGGCAGCGCCACTGCAATGGCCAGCAGTCGCGGCAGCACCAGGTAATGAACCGGGTTGATGTTCATGGTGCGCAACGCGTCAATCTCCTGATAAACGCGCATGGAGCCGATTTCGGCCGCCATGGCCGAGCCGATGCGACCGGCGATGAGAATGGCCATCATCACCGGCGCCAGTTCCTTGGCCATCGAGATGCCAACAATGCCGCCGACGGCGCTGGCCAGGCCGCGTTCGACAAGCACCGGGCCGGTTTGCAACGCAATGACCGCGCCGATGAAAAACGACAGCACGCAAACCATCAGCAGGCTGGCGTTGCCGATTTCAAAGAATTGGTCAAAGACTTTCTGCCGCTGCCGCCATGCCTGCGGCAGGGACAGCAGCGTGCGCCAAAACAACAGGAAAATTTCGCCGATGTTTTCAAACATAATTTATTTCACTGCGCGGCCCGTCGGCACCTGCCATTGGAGCGCCGGGACATAAAACAAACGCAGCTTTTTCATTTCCGAATCCGATTGATACTGGAAAAACCCAAACAGGAGCGAGCATTTTTTCGACACGGGCGTCGTGTCACGGCGATACAAATTCCACAGAAATGACTGGCTGGCGGCGCCGGCTTGGGGATTATTTTCCGAACGCCACAACGACCACAGCGGCGACCAGTTGCGCTCGACGCCCCGGTTGTTGGGCACTGCCGATTCAACCAGCGCGAGAATTTGCAGCCGGCGATTGCCATTAAAATCGTGGCGCCAGGTGAACAACGGCCAGAAATCAACGCGCTGCCGCTCCGCGCCGGTTTCGGTGTTTTTTTCCGTCACGCTCGAGAACAGATAAAACAAAATGCGCGTGCGTTCCCGATCCAGGGCGTCGGCCTGGAAGCGGCGGTATTTATACAAGGGCCAGAGATAAAAATCGCTCTCGGCGGTGGCGTTGTGCGCACGGCTGAACAAGGGGAATACGCGCGTGGTGGTTTTGCCCTCGCCGCGGGCGACAACGACGAACGGCCAGGGGCCCTCCCATTCGTGATATTTTTTTTCACGGTCGTCAATCCAGGTGAAAAACGGCCAGAGCGCGGAGGTTGAATCGCGTTGGGGAGAGCGGTCCACGCTGTAAAGCGGCCAGTTGACGCTGAGTTTTTCCGGGGCGTCGGTGCCGATGCTGTTATTCTGGCGAAAATGAACCGGCCAAAGGGCGAAAAATTTATCATGGCCGCCGATGATTTCCGTTTCGCCAAAGCCGTTGGTTTTCGTGGTCACGTCCTTGTGTTCACTGCCGATAAGCGGCCAGAATTGCCACCCCTGCAGTCCCTCGCCGTGCCGCAGATGGAAAAACGGATAAAGATAATTGTCGGTAACGACGTCCCGCTTCCGCGACTCGCCATAAATGGGAAACAGGACGAAGAAAATTTCGTCGCGAAACAGCCGGTCCCGGATGTGACCATAAAGCGGAAACAGCGCGGTGTAGTTCTTGTTCGTGTCCGGCGAGCGTTGCTGAAAATAGAACGGGAAAATCGTGAATCGTCTTGCGGGGAAATCATCCGGGTTCTGGCCGCCGGAAAAACTGAGCAGTTGGCCGAGCTGCCAGCGGTATTCCGTTCCGAAACGCTCGCAAGTCAGCACCGGGTAAAGCAAATCGAATTCCTTTGTTTCGGTTGCGGGATCGGCGTCATAAGACAGCAGCGGCGGGACGGCCCATGTTTTTTCCGAATCTTTGCGCTGGTCATAAAAAAACGGACCGAGGGCTTCGCGCCGATGCCCGGCATCCAGCGTCAGCGCAAATTCATCGAAGATTGGCCCGGCACGAAAACCATCCCCGGCAAAGGCGGCGGATGGAAAGCCGATTGCCAGGCCCAAGTAACAGATTCGCAAGCGATGAATGGATCTTTTGGACCGGGTGAACAAGCTCGTGCCCTTAAGCCGGAAGAGCGAATTTTGACAGGGTTTTGACAAGATATTTAGCCCCTTGCGTTATCGTTATTGAAAATAGGATTTGCTTGTTTTCAAGCCGTTAGAAGTAGGTTTAACATTGATATTAACATTGATATTGACTTCTTGCGAATTTTCTTTATGCTTTTTATATACTTGAGGTTTTACCTCGGTTCCTCCTGACCCAGTGTCGACAACAAGTTGTCGGCGCTGGGTTGTTTTATTAACGGCCGCCACCGGCCAAGTAAATTCAACAACGCCGGCAAAAACGTCAATCCCGCGATCATGCATGTCGCAATCCCCGTTGCCATCAGGCAACCCAAAGTGTACAAGCCGTGATGTTTGGAAAGCATCAGGCTGCCGAACCCGGCAATGGCCGTCAACCCTGACACGAGCACGGCTTTGCCAGTGCTTCGCGATAAAATGCCGGGCGTGCGCTCCTCGGCAAAACGATTGAGGATGTGAATGCCGTTCGTCACGCCGATGCCGATGACCAGCGGCAGTGTCATGATGTTTGCCAGATTAATGGGAATGCCCAGCCGGCCCATCAACCCGGCCAGCCAAAGCGTGCCGATGGCCACCGGCAGCAATGCCAGAATCACGGCGCCCACACTCCGGAAATGGAAGAACACCATGAGCGCAATGGCCATCAAGGAATACCACGCCGCCTGCACAAAGCTGTCTTTCATCACCGTCTCGTACTCATATAACTGGACCGGTGTGCCGGTGACATTGGGATCCACGGTCCGCAAGGCGGCGACAAACTTTTCCTGGTTGTCACGCTCCCAGACGTCGTTCTTGGGATAAACCTGCAGCAATAATTTCCCCGTCACACCCACAAACTCGTTATGCACCGCCGGCGGCAGATCCTCGACACGCAAGGGTTCGCTGTCGTTCTGATGTTGCAGGAACTGGAAGGTCCCGATCAGATCGGAAAACAAGGCCTGCTGGAACTGCGCCAGTTTTTGCGCGTGTTCCTCAAGTGCCGAAGTGCCGCCCGCCAGCATGGCCTTGCGCAAATCTTCAATCGCCTGCCGCAAGGCAACCAGTTGCCGCGTCAGGGCTGGTTCGTTGGTTCCCACCTCGTCGAGCGCATTGCCAAGATATCCGTAAAGGCCGTACAGCGTCCGGCTCAAATCGTAAACCTCCACCGGGCGCGGGTCCGGCGGGTTGAACGCCAGGGTTGCAACTTGCTGTTTGATCTGGCCAACCAGTCTAAGTTTTTCGCTCTGATCCTTGAGAAAATCCCCGTAAAATGGCGGTTCAATATCCGCGACCATCGGAAGCTTCCTGAGTTTTTCCGCCAGGTCAACCGCATTGGTCAGCGAGTCGACAATGACCGCTCCGTAAAGCAGCGATTTATCCGCCAAATCCACCAGTTTGTGGGCGAAGACCACCGAAGACAGGCTGGGATTCTGCAATTTGATCAGGTTGTAATCGAAATGGACTTTGCGGGCTTCAAACAACGCCGCCACGCACAATCCGGCGGTGATGCCCAGCACCAGCGCCGGCCGTTGCAGCCAGATGTTTTCAATCCGCGCCCGGGTTTCGTCCTCGGTTGCCCGGTGGTCAATGACGTTTTGCCGCCCCCGCAACAACATCACCGGCAGCAGGGTCATCATGGGGATGAAGCAAACCAGCAGGCCGCCACCGCAGATGATGCCCATCTCCTGGATGCCTTTGAAATTCGTGAACGCCATCGCCAGAAACGCCCCTGCGGTCGTCAACGCGCCGGTGAAAATCCCCTGCCCGGTAAAAACCAAAGCTTTCGTCATCGCGGCTTCCGCCGTTTTGCCATGCCGCAGTTCCTCCTCATAACGCGTGATCAAGTGCACGCCATAATCAATCCCCAAGCCGATGAGCATCGGCACAAACGTGACCGTCAAAATGTTCAGATGCCCGATCGTCAGTGCGGCAAACGCGAGCGTGTAGGCCAGCCCGACGACCAGGCAGAGCGTTGCCTTGAAGGGCCGGCCGGTCTCATTGTATCCGTAGATAAAAATCAGCGCGCACAAAACGAGCGACACAATGCTGGCCAGCGTGGCGTCCTTCTCTGATTGCATCATTTGATCGTAATCCAGGACCGGCTCACCCGTGAGCCCCACATTGAGGCCGGGCACTTCAATTTGCGTTTCTTTGACCAGTTGGCACAAACGGTCAATTGAGCGGGCGTCCAGCTCGTCCTGGGTTGGCGCGACCGCCTGGCCCGCCGTTTCACGGTTGGTTTTCGCGCTGGGCGCATGGGTTTTGACCAGAAAAATGCGGCCGTTGGCAAAGGTGATGTAACTTGAAAGAACTGCGTCTTCTCCGCCGCCGAACAAGGCGAAGATGTTGGGCGAGGGCGGCGTACCGGACCGTTGCAGGGAATCGGTGGCCTGGGTCACGATGCGCGTCAATGCGGGTAGAGAGTTGACCAGTGAGTCGGTGTCGGCATTGGCTTCGCGCGGCGCGGTGCGGAACGCCGTATTGATCTGTTCAAAAAACGAAACCAGATTGGTCGTCTGGGTGAACTGCCGGATGAATGGTTGCGCGGCGTTGAGCATGGTCTTCGTCTCCACCAGATTCGTCTCCGACGCGTACAGCAGCCCCTTGGAACCCATGATCATCGGGTTCTGCGCGTATAAAACATCTTGGAACAGGTTCGTTTCCGCCTGCATTTTGGCGGCGATGCGTTCGACGAACTGCCGGTTTTTCTCGAGGTTGTCGCTCTCCACCACCACCACCAGGGCATCCGGCTGCGGAAATTCCTTTTGGAACCGGAGAAAATTCCGGTGATATTTCTGGTTGGGACCAACCAGGTTGTCCTGGTTCATGTCGAAGGCGAGATGACCATAGGGTTTGGGAAGGGCATAAACCACACAGATCACAAACATCACCACCTGCGGCCAGAAAACCCATCGGGGATGACGGATCACTGCCGCCGCCAACCCGGCGAGCCGCCGCGCGAGAAAACTGTCAGCGCTTAATGCCTTCATGCTTCAGATCGCGCTGGTCATGTTTCGGGGAATTCGGCGTTGGAATAAACTTCCTTCACGTCGTCATGTTCCTCCAGCGCTTCGATCAGTTTGTTGACCGCCGTGATGGCCGCTTCGCCGGCCAGCGGCAGGGTAAGGGTGGGCAACCATGTGATTTCCGCCGCTTCGCATTTGATGTTCCCGGCCTCAATTTGTTTGTGCACGGCCTCAAAATTTCCCGGTTCGGTCAGAATTTCATATCCCTGCGGCTCGGCCTTGAAATCCTCCGCGCCCGCTTCGAGCGCCAGTTCCATCATTTGATCTTCACCTGCCGCTTCGCGCGACACGATGATTTGCCCTTTCCGCTGAAACAACCGGCTGACCGATCCCGGCGTCGCAATGCTGCCGTTGTTCTTGGTCACGATGCTGCGAATGTCCGACGCCGTGCGATTGCGATTGTCCGTGCTCACTTCAACGAGCAGCGCCACGCCGTTGGGCCCGTAAATTTCATAAGTCAAATCCTCGAAGTTCGCGCTTTCCCCGCCGCCGGTGCCCTTCTTGATGGCGCGTTCGATGTTATCGTGCGGCATGTTCGCCGTGCGGCTCTTGAGCAGCACCATGCGCAGGCGCGGATTCATGCCCGGATCGCCGCCGCCGATTTTGGCGGCAATGGTGATTTCGCGCCCTAATTTGGAGAAAATTTTCCCGCGCTTGGCGTCAATCGCGCCCTTGAAGTGCTTGACCTTCGCCCA
>DLMG01000025.1 GCA_002479245.1 Verrucomicrobia subdivision 3 bacterium UBA7542
GAATTGCCTCCGTCGCATCCGCCCATCGGCGACATGGGCATGGGCGTACCGGCAACCGCCGCCGGCCCAATTTCCAGCGAAGGCAAACCGAACTGGCACGTGCCCGCCGGCTGGCAGGAAGTTTCCGGCGGACAATTTCTCGTCGCGAAATTCACACTCACTGGTGCCGGTGGCGCCACCGCGGCCGTCAATGTCAGCAGTTCCGCCGGCGAAGGCGGCGGCCTGGTTGGCAACATCAATCGCTGGCGCGGTCAGCTCGGCCTGACCTCGTTGTCCGATGGCGACGTGAACAAACTGGTCATGACGATTGACATGCAGGGTGGCAAGGCGTCGCTCGTGGACCTGAGCGGCACGGACGCCCGGACCAGCCAGCCAACACGGCTCGTGGGCGTAATGGTCTCGCAATCCGGCCAGACTTGGTTTTACAAATTGATGGGCGATGCGAAAGTTGTGGAAGCTCAGAAGGACGCGTTCATCCAATTTGTCCAAGGCGTGAAATACTGAACTGAAAAGAACATTTGAAACCACGAAGCACACGGAAGAATGGACACAACCTGACAACACCACGAACTCCCACTCCCCGCCCAAGCGGTGAGAGGGCCGGGGAGAGGGGATTTTAATTCTGAAATAATCGACCTCCTCACCCCGCCCCTCTCCTCCATGGGGGAGGAGAGGGAGAAAAATTTAAGCTGAAATGCTCAAACACCTGATCAAATTATTCTCGTCGCTCAAGCTGACCGTGACCTGTCTGCTGCTGGGTTGTATTCTGGTGTTTTGGGGCACGCTGGCACAGGTGCATCTCGGACTGTACAAGGCCCAGAACGAATTCTTCCGCAGCGTTTTCGTTTACTGGCAGCCGGCCGGGTCCGGATTCCACATCCCCATCTTCCCCGGCGGTTACCTTCTCGGCACCGTGCTGCTCATCAACCTGCTGTGCGCGCATGTGCGTTACTATCAGCCGGGCAAACGGAAGATCGGCATCGTGCTGATTCACCTCGGCGTCGTGCTGCTGTTGCTCGGACAGATGCTCACGGATTTCCTGTCCCAGGAAAGCAACCTGCATCTGCGCATCGGTGAAACGAGAAATTATTCCGAAGCCGACCGCGCCTTTGAACTGGCGGTCTTGGACACCACCGACAAGGACTCGGATCAGGTCGTCGCCATCCCCTGCTCGCTTCTGGTGCGTCGGGGCGAAGTGAGCGACCCAGGAATGCCGTTCACCGTGCGCGTGAAAACCTTTTACGCCAATTCATCACTCGCGCAGCAACCCCAGCCGGGCTATGACCCGGTCAAAACCACCGCCGGTCCCGGCTCCGGCATCTGGTGGCGCGAAGAGCCGCGCGAAACGGAAATGAACCGTATGGACATGCCGTCGGCCATTGTCGAAATCACCACCCCCAAAAGTTCCATCGGCACCTTCCTCGTGTCCGGGTGGCTGGACCGCCCGCAGCAGTTCGTTTACGACGGTCACACTTATGAATTGTTGCTGCGCCAGGAACGGTTTTACCAGCCGTTCAGCCTGCACCTGATCGAATTCCGGCATGACAAATATCCCGGCACGGACATCCCCAAAAATTTCTCCAGCCGCGTCCGGCTGCAAAATGTGGAAAATCACGAAGACCGCGAAGTGCTTATTTACATGAACAACCCGCTGCGTTACGCGGGCGAAACCTTCTACCAGGCGAGCTTCGATCCTGACGACCACGGCAGCGTGCTGCAGGTGGTCCGCAATCCCACCTGGTTGACGCCGTATTTTTCGTGCGTGCTGGTCGCCACCGGATTGCTCATCCAATTTCTCAGCCACCTGATTCCCTTTTTAAAACGGAGAATGATGAAATGAATTTACGATTTACGATTTACGATTTGCGATTGAATCGGAACGCCGGCCTCCGGCACGGCGCGAAGCAAAAGCCCTGCTTGAAACATGCCGGACCGGAGGCCGGCGTTCCATCCTGATTATGAAAAAGTGGATTCCCCTCATTTTGGTCATCGTGATGGCGGGGTGGGTTTTGTCCGCGCTGCACCAGAAACCGGAGACCGGCTTTCACGCGCGCGACTTCGGCATGCTGCCCGTCCTCATGAATGGCCGGTTCCAGCCGTTCGATTCCGTCGCCCGCAATTCCCTGCTCCAAATCCGCACCAAACAAAGCGTCATCGTCGAAGCGAACGGCAAAACGCAGACCCTGACCGCCATGGAATGGCTGCTCGAAACGATGATGAAACCCGAGTCGGCCAACGACTTGAAAATTTTCCGCATTGATAACAACGAAGTCCTCGCGCTGCTCAAGCTGCCGGACAACCAGAAATATTACTCCCTCAACCAGATCCAGCCGCAGATGGACGAACTGGAAAAGCAGACCGACCGCATCGAAAAAATCGAGTCCGCCAGCCGCACCGTCTTCGAGTCGCAGTTGATGAAGCTTTTTGAGACCCTGAACCTTTATCAACGGCTCGAAATCAGCCTCAAATCGCCGGGCACCGACGATTTCGCGGCGGAATTGGAAGCGTATCAGAAAAGCATCGGCCCCGGCATGGCCGCCGTGCAGGCGCGCGAAGCCGGGCAGAAATTCGACCCGGAAGCGTT
>DLMG01000401.1:0-2951 GCA_002479245.1 Verrucomicrobia subdivision 3 bacterium UBA7542
GTTCAACGGCTTTCTTCGTCGCGTTGCCGGCAAGGGTGGCGGCGTCCTCAACGACTTTGGGCGGGTTGGGAAAATCGTTGAGTGTGAGGATTTGGGACGCGCCGCCAAGGATGGCGCGGATTTCACCCACCTTGTGGGCGTTGCGAGTGGCAATCACGATGGTCGTCACGCGAAAACGATAGCAGTTGGACGTTTTCGCGCAACCCATCAGCTTCGTTTGTAAATCTCGCGGCGGGACTGGCCGGGTTTGTCCCTCGACCCCGTCCTCAATCCAGCAACTCGGCCAGCTTGCTGTGCTTGCGTTTGAATTCGTCAATCAGCCGGTCGTAGTGATGAATCCGCCGGAACGCACGCGCAATCAGGTAAACCCCCAGCATGGTGAGGCCCAGATTCAGCAGCAGCAATGGCACCAGCCATTGCATCACCTCTTGCAGTTGATACATGCGCGACGTGGCGATTAAAATGCTCAACACCGACAGCGGGAACGCAAAGACGGCGATGCCGGTGCGCATGGTGGAAAGCGAGGTGCGCTTTTCCGACAGGAGCACCTGGATCTCGTTGAGGATCATGGCATCCAGTTCGGAGTCGGCCTCGGGCAGCAAGGGTTTGCTCATAATTCAAGCCAGTGATTTCTGCACCGACCTTACCACAATCGGCCCGAAGAGAAACGTTTTTTGCCAACACCCACCGGGACGGGCCAGTTCATGCCGCCCGGCGCGCAGATGCGCGGCGTATATCAGGTCCCCGCATGCGCAGTTTCAACTGCTGATCATTCTGTGCCGTTCGTCGGGACGCACCTGCTCCAGGCACTCCGGACAAATGCTGTGGGTAAAATCAGCGCCCGTATGTTTATGGAAGTAAGCTTCAATCTGATCCCAGTATCCCTCATCATCACGGATTCGATTGCACCAGGCGCAGATGGGCAACAATCCCTGCAACGTTTTGACTTGATCGAGCGCATCCGCCAGCCGTGCCGAAACCCGCCTTAACTCCAGCAGCGCCATGACCTGCCGCGACAGAGCCTGCATCGTCTTCAGTTGTTCGGCGGAAAGCTGGCGCGGTTGACGGTCATTGACACAGAGTGTTCCCAGCGCCAATCCTTCCGGGTTAATCAGTGGAAAGCCCGCGTAAAACCGGATATGCGGTTCGCCCGTGACCAGCGCACTGTCGGCAAACCGCCGGTCCTTCGTTGCGTCCCTGATGATGAGGGGTTCGTTCTGGAGAATCGCATGCGCACAGAACGCGACGTCGCGAGACGTTTGTTGCTGCTCCAATCCCACTCTCGATTTGAACCACTGCCGGGCTTCGTCCACCAGGGAAATCATGGCGATGGGAACATTGCAAATATGCGACGCCAGGGCGGTGATATCGTCGTAGGACTGCTCGGTCCCAGTATCGAGAATGTGATACTCCTTCAGGGCCGCGAGTCGTTCGGCTTCATTGGTTGGTAGCGGGGCATTCATTTTTCAATGGCTTTCAATGCGGGATAAACCGCGACCGGCGCCGTCAGGGCCAAAACGGCATCCCCATTCGAGATCATGGCTGGCCGGTCGCGTCTGGTCATAAGTTAAACGACATAATTGTTATATTCCTTGTAATTTATCAAAGATTGCTCGAAATCAAATTATTTGTTGTCGCCGGAAGTTTCACCGGCTGTGTATTTGTGCCGCAATTGTATTTGCATCATGAGTTTAGGTATGTACCGCGTCGCGATTGGAGGAAGAGAAAAACGGACGGATTTGCCGTTCGCCTTGAAAGTAGCGCAGACATTCTTGTCTGCGGGTTCACGGGACTTTCCTGTCCCGTGTTGAACTGGCGACTGGAAAGTCGCCAGAACCAGCAGGCAGGAATGCCTGCTCTACCCGGCCGAACTGCCTCTTTTGGCCACTCAATGGCCAGCTCAGCCGGGGACAACGTAATTGACCCGGACGACAAAAAACGGTTTCCTGTGCCCGGTCAGATTTATGGATCCGCAGAAATCCACGTTGGACGACTTGCGCATCAAGCGCAGCGACAAGCCCGAATCGAATTTACGAATCCGGCCGGTCGCCATCGGTGTTTTTGTCCTGGTCCTCGCGGCCGGGGTGATTTGGTGGCTGACGCGGCCCAAAGCCATCGAGGTACACACGGCCATCGCGCGGGAAATCGGTGGCAGCAGCAGCGGAGAGCGGACGGTGTTGAATGCGTCGGGTTACGTCACAGCACGGCGGGCGGCGACGGTTTCCTCCAAAGTCACCGGCAAAGTAGTCGAGGTGCTTATCGAGGAGGGCATGAAAGTGAAGGAAGGCCAGGTTCTGGCGCGGCTGGACGATACGAACATCAAGACCAGCCTGAACGTGGCGCAGGCCCAGTTGGAATCGACCAGGGCGGCGCTGGACGAAACCCGCGCCCAGCTCAAACAGGCAAACCAGGAATATCAACGCATTACCGAACTGGCCAAACAACACATCGCATCCCAATCCGACCTGGACCTGGCCGAATCGAATGCCAAATCGCTGCAGGCGCACCTGGCACAGCAGGAAGTGGATGTCACCGTGGCAGACCGCACGGTGGCCATGTGGCAGCAACAGATGGATGACATGATCATCCGCGCGCCGTTCGATGGCATTGTGACGACCAAGGACGCCCAGCCGGGCGAGATGATTTCACCGGTGTCGGCCGGCGGCGGGTTCACGCGCACGGGCATCGGCACCGTCGTGGACATGGACTCGCTGGAAATTGAAATTGACGTCAACGAAAGCTACATCAACCGCGTTCAACCCGGCCAGCCGGTCGTGGCCACGCTGGACGCGTATCCGGAATGGAAAATCCCCTGCAAGGTCATCGCCATCATCCCAACCGCCGACCGGCAAAAGTCCACGGTCAAGGTGCGCGTTGGTTTCGACCAGCTCGACCCGCGCATCCTGCCGGAGATGTCCGTGAAAGTGGCGTTTCGTGAAACCGGCGGCGGG
>DLMG01000401.1:3062-12184 GCA_002479245.1 Verrucomicrobia subdivision 3 bacterium UBA7542
CGCGCCGAACGCCGCGCCGTCACGGTGATTGACACGCAAGGTGACGACTCCGTGTTGAGCGCGGGCGTCTCCGCCGGCGAAAGCGTGGTCGCGGACCCACCCGCCGGTCTGACCGATGGAATGCCAGTCAGGGCAAGGAAGCTATGAACGAAAACCAATCAAACAATGGCGCGTTGGTGCGCGTTGAGAGTGTGGAAAAAATCTTCCACCGCAGTTCGGAAGACATCCACGTGCTGGCGGACCTGAATTTGCAGGTCCCCACCGGCGAGTTCCTCGCGTTGATGGGCCCGTCGGGTTCGGGCAAGAGCACCCTGTTGAATTTGATCGGCGGCCTTGACCGTCCGACCAAGGGCTCGGTGGTCGTCGCCGGAGAACGAATTGATCAGTTGTCCGACCACCGGCTGGCCGCGTGGCGCGCACGGCACGTCGGGTTTGTCTTCCAGCTTTACAACCTGATGCCGGTGCTGACGGCGGAACGGAACGTGGAACTGCCGCTGCTGCTGACGCACCTGTCCAAGGCGGAACGGATGAAGCACGTGGAGACGGCGCTGGCAGTGGTCGGACTGTCGCATCGCGCGAAGCATTATCCGCGCACGCTTTCCGGCGGAGAACAACAGCGCGTGGGCATCGCCCGCGGCATTGTCACCGACCCGACATTGCTGCTCTGCGACGAGCCGACCGGCGACCTTGATCGCAAGGCCGGCAACGAAATCCTGGATTTGCTCCAGGCGCTGAACCGGGAGCACGGCAAAACCATCATCATGGTCACGCACGATCCGCACGCCTCGGCGCGCGCGACGCGAACGGTGTATCTGGACAAAGGCCAATTGAGCAACGAACCGGTGAAATGAAGAAGAAATGGAGTAATGGAGTGTTGGAGTGTTGGGGCATTGTAACGGTGCGCTTCGGTTCATTACTCCATTGCTCCATCACTCCAACACTCCGTCTTTTTCCATCCCCATGAAATTTTTCCACCTCATCTGGTGCAATCTGAAGCGGAAGAAGCTGCGGACGTCGCTGACGTTGCTGTCCATTGTGGTGGCGTTTGTCCTGTTCGGGTTTTTGTCGGCCATCCAGCAGGCGCTGGTCGGCGGCGTGGAAATGGCGGGTGCGGACCGGCTGATCGTCCGCCACAAGGTGTCCATCATCCAGTTGCTGCCCGTAAGTTACGAAGCGCGGATGGACCGTATTGCCGGCGTGGATTTCGCGACGCACCAGACCTGGTTCGGCGGCATTTACCAGGACCCGAAAAATTTCTTCATGCAAAACCCCGTCGAGCCGGAAAAATTTCTCCAGATGCATCCCGAAATCATCCTGCCGCCGGAACAGGAGAAAGCCTGGCTGGCAACGCGGACGGGCGCGATTGTCGGACGCCGGACGGCGAACCGCTTCCATTGGAAAATCGGTGACCAGGTTCCCATTCAATCAACCATCTGGACGAGGCCGGACGGAAGCCACACTTGGGAATTTGACATCGTGGGCATTTACGATGGGAAAGACAAGGGGACCGACACCACACCGATGTTCTTCCGCTATGATTACTTCGATGAAGCGCGGCAAGCCTGGGGCAAAGGACAGGTCGGCTGGTACACCATCCGCATCAAAGACCCGTCGCAGGCGGCGGAAGTGGCCAAACGGGTGGACGCGGAGTTTGAAAATTCGCCGGCGGAAACCAAGACGGAGCCGGAGGGCGCCTTCATTCAAGGCTGGGCCAAGGCCATCGGCAACATCGTTTTGATTGTCGCCGCCATCCTGGGCGCGGTGTTTTTCACCATCCTGCTGGTGACCGGCAATACCATGGCGCAGGCGGTGCGCGAACGGACCGGCGAGCTGGGCGTGCTCAAGGCCATCGGCTTTACCAACGGACGGATTGTCGGGCTGGTGCTCGCCGAGTCGTGCCTGCTGACGGTCCTGGGTGGAACGCTGGGGCTGGGGCTGGCGTGGCTGGTCATTTCCCGTGGCGACCCCACGAGCGGTCTGCTGCCGATGTTCTTTTTCCCGACGCGCGACCTGCTCATCGGCCTGGGCCTTAGTGTCGTGCTCGGTCTGGTCACGGGAATTTTCCCGGCGCTGCAAGCCATGCGCCTGCGCGTCGCCGACGCTTTAAGACGAATGTGATCTTTCTCTCAACCCTCAACCCTCAACCCTCAACCAATCCATGGCCGGCCCCATCAACTGGTTTTCCCAAATCGCCTCCATCACGAAGTTTGGGTTGCTGAGCATCCCGCAACGGCGCGGCGCGGTGGTGGCCACGGTCATCGGCATCGCCGGGGTCGTGACCGTGCTCGTCGGCGTGCTTTCCATCGCGGCGGGTTTCCGGCAGGCGATGACCGTTTCCGCGTCGCCCGACGGGGCCATCGTTCTGCGCAGCGGCGCCGACAGCGAAATGGTCAGCGGCTTCGGGCGCGACGAGACGCGCGTGATTGCCGATTCGCCGGGCGTGGCGCGCACGGCGCAAGGCCCGCTCGCGTCCGCGGAATTGTTCGTCATCATCAACATTCCCAAACGCTCGACCGGCACGGACGCGAACGTGCCGTTGCGCGGTGTGGAACCCGCTGCATTGCTGGTGCGTGATAATTTGAAAATCATCCGGGGCCGGATGTTTGATTGGGGCAAGGATGAAGTCATCGTCGGTCGCGGCGCGGCCCAGGAATTCGCCGGGCTGGAAGTAGGCTCGAAAATAAAGGTGGGCCGCTATGAATGGCCGGTCGCCGGCATCTTTTCGGCCGACGGCGGGGTTGCGGAATCTGAAATCTGGACCGACGCGAAGGTGTTGCAGGACGCGTATAATCGTGGTGACTCGTTTCAGTCCGTCTCCGTCAGGCTCAATTCGCCAGGCGCGTTCCAGCAGTTCAAGGATTCATTGACTTCGAACCCGCAGCTCAACGTGAAAGTCGTCCGGCAATCCGAATATTACGCCGAGCAATCGGAAACCATCACGCGGTTGATCACGACGCTGGGCTTTTTGATTGCGTTTTTGATGGCCATCGGCGCGGTGTTCGGCGCGCTTAACACGATGTACAGCGCGGTGGCGGCGCGAACGCGGGAAATCGCCACGTTGCGCGCGCTCGGTTTCGGCAGCAGCGCCGTGGTGGTTTCGTTGATGCTGGAATCGCTGCTGCTGGCGCTGGTCGGCGGCATTCTGGGCGGCGGGCTGGCCTGGCTGGCATTTAACAATTTCCATACTTCGACGATGAACTGGCAAAGCTTCAGCCAGATCGCCTTCGCCTTCAAAGTCACGCCGGAATTGCTGGTGCGCGGAATCGTGTGGTCGGCGCTGATCGGTTTGATTGGCGGCTTGTTCCCGGCCATCCGCGCGGCGCGATTGCCCATTGCGGCTGCATTGCGCGAACTGTGACACCAAATTTACGCAGTAACGCAGACATTCCTGTCTGCGGGTTCACGGGACATTCCTGTCCCGTGTAAACCGGGCGACAGGAATGTCGCCCAACCAGCAGGCAGGAATGCCTGCTCTACATGGCAGGACGATATGCACTGCTCCATTTCTAAACTTCCGGACGTTCGCACAAACCCGCGTTCACGGGATTCATTGTCGTGTAATGGCAACAACGATGCAGGTCGTCGTCATCGCGGACAAGGTGGTCAAACGATTCCACCTGCCAAAAGGTTGTTCCGGTGCACCCAAGCAAACGGTTGGCTTCGCGGGCAGTGAAGCCTTTCCAGATTTTCAGCACCTTGCTCAATGTCCAGTCCGGCTTTGGACGAAGCACGGCATGCACATGGTTCGGCATCACCACCCACGCATGAAGATCAAAGCGCTCACCGGCGTGGAATTTCATTGCTCCCGCAACCAGGTCGGCGATTTCGGGACGTGCCAGCCAGCAATCGCCGTGACCCACGTCGAGATATTTAACCACACGCGCAGAATACCAGCGAAACAGTTCTTCCTGCTCGTGCCACGTCAACGGGCGTTTGGCGGCCAGTGCTTGTGCCGTGATGATTTCGCGCTCGCCTTTGAAGCGCAACAAAACGTCTTTGGGCAGCGTCCCCGCCAGGCGAAAAGTCACAAAGTAAGAAGCGCCTCCGCGTTTGAGATGGGGCAGAACACCCCGGGAATGAAAACCAGATGCAAGGGGACGCGGATCAGGATTCACACTGCGCGGATTCACGAACGACAGAATGTCGTCTCCACTTGTCGCAAGCAAGCACGTGCTGGTGCTGTAGCGCAGACATTCCTGTCTGCGGGTTCACGGGACATTCCTGTCCCGTGTGAACCGGGCGACAAGAATGTCGCCCAACCAGCAGGCAGGAATGCCTGCTCTACTTTTTAAAACCGGCATCCGGCTTGTTTCATCAAACCCCGATCAAAGCGGCTCCGATGACGCCGGCGGAATCACCGAGCTGGTGTTTGACGATGGGCGTTTCGAGGCAATCGCTGAAAACATATTTCGCCACTTGCGCAACGCCTTCGGTGTAGAGCGCATCGAAATTGGAAACGCCGCCGCCAAGGACGACCACGTCCGGGTCCAGCACGTCAATGAGGTTGGCCAGCGAGCGGCCGAAGTTGCGGAAGAAAATTTTCATGAACTCCACCAGTTTCGCATCGCCGGCGTAATAATCCTGCACGATTTTCTTGAACGACCTTTTCTTACCGAATCGTTCGGCGTAGCGCGCCTCCAATCCGCCGCCGCTGATGTACGTCTCCACGCAACCGTGCTGGCCGCAGTAGCACAACGGACCGTCCGGATGGATGGACATGTGGCCCCATTCACCGGCGATGGCTTGTGGGCCGGTGATGACCTCGCCGTTGTGGACAATGCCGCCGCCGCAGCCCGTGCCCATGATAACGCCGAAAACCAGTTTCTTTCCCCGGCCCGCCCCGTGCAGCGCCTCGGCCATCGCGAAACAATTGGCGTCGTTTTGGATTTCAATTTTCCGGCCGAGAATTCGTTCGAGGTCCGCCTTCAACGGCTGGCCGTTCATGCAAACCGTGTTGGAGTTTTTCAGCAGGCCGGTGCGCGGCGAGATGGCTCCGGGCGTGCCGATGCCGAACGTATGCGCCGCGCCCTGGATGCTGGCGGCCAGTTCGTCATGCAGCCCCTTGATGCGGTTCAGGATGTGGGCATAACCCTTTTCCTGCTGCGTCTCCACGCGCTTGCGGAAAAGTTCACGACCGGACGCGTCCAGAACAATGCCTTCAATCTTCGTGCCGCCGAGGTCTATGCCGATGCGATACATGATTTCAAATCTTCCGCCATGACGGCCATTCGCAGTTCGTGTTACGCTTCATACGAGGTGCTTGGTTTTGATGCCGCCCCATTTGGCGTTGAGGTATTCGGCGACGAGCCGCCGATGGCAGTGGTGCGGCAAATGTTCGCTGCAAAGCAGACAACCGTGATCGAGCAAATCCGGTCGGACCGTCTTTTCCACCTGCCGCCGGGCCATCAAATCCAAAAATTGCTTTTCGTAAATTCCCCAATCGCCTTTGTGTTTTCTATACGCATCAAGGATGTCCTGTGTGGGAGCGAGTTCAGGCAGGTGGACATACTCGATGCCCCCGATTTCCCTGAGGAAGTAGGCCAGATCTTCCTTTTTCGAGAAGCCGGCCAGTTGCGAGTTGTTGTTCAGGCGGACGTCCACGACGCGCCTGACCCCGGCGTCTTTCAAGCTCGTGAAGAATTCACGAGCTGTCTTCCGGGTGAATCCTATGGTAAAAAGTTCAATTTCCATGACGCGGCGGTTCTTCTCGCAGGACGAGTTCGTCTTCCTGGTAGGCAACCTTTTCGCCCTGCAATTTGTAAACCTCGGCAACGATTTCTTCAGGCGAACGGAACAACTCGCGCTCCGGAAGCGCGAACAGACGCAGCAGACGCTTTTCCGTCTGCTCGTGGCTTTCCAACGTCCCGTCCGTAAGAATGTGGAACACCGCAAGGCCGCGTCGCCGCAAATGCGGAGACACCAGGATACCGCGATGGCAATCCACCGGGTCTTTCTCAGCGCACAACAATGCCACGCGCATCTTCGCCGCGCCTTGAAGGACGCGTTCAATGCCGCGTTTGAAGGCTGGCGTGCGAGAGATCAATTCGTAATCTGCCCGGCCATTCAGGTAACACTCGCGTTCGGAACGTCGCGCGCCGAGTTCTTCACCGAGGAAAACGTAGGAGATGCCATGCTCTTGGAGGGCGCGCTGGAGCGGCTCGCGGTTAAACTGGGGATTGTATTGGCTGTAAGGCGACGAACGAACGTCAGCCACCGCCTGAATGGCGTATTGTTTCAACAGCGCCACGAACTTCGCAAACTCCAGATTGGAGTGTCCGATGGTAAACACAGACGGATGGGCAGCGGCGTTCATGCGGGAAGTTCGAAGACGGTGGCGATGACTTTGTAATGGAGGCCGTCCTTAAACGGCGGGGTAAGACTGATGCAGAGGAGAATCTGGGAAGCGTCGTTTGGTTTGGAATAACCCTCTGCTGATTGGCGAAATACCGGGAAGTACTTCCGACTAATGAGCGGATCGGTCAATGTGAAGCCGTAATGGTGTCGTTTGTATTTGAAAGGTCCGCGTAACTGCTTCTTGGCCCTGCTTTCCCATGTTGTCGAGCGTATCTCAAACCGAAATGATTCCGGCCGGACAAGGTACAAAGATTGGAGATTCGACAAATGTTGTAGAAAAGCAGGGTTGGCTCTGTCGCTTTTCTGACCTGGTTGAAGCCATAGATCATCTGGCTCTTCGACGAGTGATGGTAAAACTTGAGGTGCCAAGGAAGACTCTTTGATCCATGGTTGACCGACTTGAATCAGCCAGTTCTCGGGCTGTAGCGGATTGTTTTCGGGCCCGGAAAGCGGCAACTGCATCACATCCAGCGGTTTTGGATCTTTGCCGTCCGCTAGACGTCGCTCGACAAAGTCCAACGCGCCTTCGTCGTGATTTGAAACCGGCCTGATCCAAGCGCCCCATTTGGTCTTGTCGCCCCCCTCGTTAAGCAATTCCCGGCCAGCGATACAACTCTTCGGATGATGCTTGGTCGAGTTCGCGAGAACCAGTATGCGTTTGGTTGTCATGTGCCACATAGTGGGCGTGCCACTGTGTGGAGATTACCTTCTCGTCAGGTTTTCGCAATACTGCGAAAGGTTTAATTCTGATACACTTCCATCCCCACGCAGGCGCAGACCGGATTGGGAGTGACCAGATTACATTAATACCAAAAAGGCGAATGATTTCCCGTTCGCCTTCGTGATTTGAGATTTGAATTCGCTTGGCGGCAGCAATGGGTGTGTGAGCGCGTTTTTTTATGGACGCATTTTCGTCGAATTCCGGCCCGCGAGGGCTTAGGTTGTGGTCATGTTTCTGGCCATGACGAACAAATCGAAACGGTTGCTCTACCTGGGTTACATCCAACAGGTGCGGACCAAAGACCTCCAACGCGGACTGGAAGAGCTGCCAGCGCTGCTGGCCGATTTGCCGCCCGGCTTCCATTTGCTGGTGGACCTGGGCCGGCTGGAATCCATGGACCCCGCGTGCACGACACAAGTCGGCAAGGTGATGGAATTGTGTGACCAGCACGGTGTGGGACTGGTGATCCGCGTCATTCCCGATCCGGCGAAAGACATCGGGTTTAACATCCTTTCCATGTTCCATTACCCGCACCGACCGCGGGCGGTCACCTGTAAGACCATGAGCGAGGCGGCCAGGCTCCTTTCACTTTAGGGCGTCACTTTCCCGCCGCGAGAAATGAAAAGGCGAACGGGGTCGCCGTTCGCCTTCGAGGTAGGTCAGCATCTTGCCTGACTCTGAATGAATGGAGACAGGCGGGACGCTTGTCCTACGTTTAATACCGATAATGCTCCGGTTTGTATTGAGATATTCACTCCTTCCGCTTGTGCTTGTCCTTGTAATCTTTCCAAAGAATGCCCAGGACCAGCCAGCCGCTCCCGCCAATGGCAATCAAAAAACAAATCATGGCGATGCCGGGGTAGCCAAAAATCCGGAAGGAGGACTCGATTCGCATCATCAGCGCAGCCCCGACAATCAGCGCCGCGAGAATAATGCCGGTGGTGACTCGATTGGCGATTTTTTCGAAGCCGTTGAGCAAATGACGCGCGTCGGGAGTCTTGACATTTATTTCCAAATCAGAATTGCCGACGGCGTCCAAAATCTTGTTTACGCGCCCCGGCAGGCCGCCCACAAAATCCTTCATTTCGAGAAACGATCCCAATAAATTCCCCGGCGAAACGACTTTGCGCATCCGGGTCGTCATGATTTCGGCGACGTTCCGGCGCACCGAGGCATTGGTATTGAAATTCGGACATAAAATTTTCCCGATCCCCTCCAGTTGCAGCAGGGTTTTCCCCAGCAGGGTCAATTCGGTGGGAACATAAAGTCCGGTTTCGGCCGCCGTTCTGGCCACGTCCATCAGGGCTTTGCCCACGTCCTGGCGGTCCAAGGTCTGGTTCCGCTGTTCGGAAACAAATTCCGTCGCTTTTTTGGTGAACTCCGCCTCGTCGAAGTCATCCGCGGTTTCGCTGATGCGCAGAATAATTTTCACCGCTTCATCGCCGTTGCCTTCGCTGATGGCCAGCAACAACCGCAATAAATTTTCCTGCATGTCTGAACTCACCCGCCCGGTCATGCCCAAATCCAGCAACGCCACGCGCCCGTCGTCCGTGAGAAAAATGTTGCCCGGATGCGGATCGGCATGGAAAAAGCCGTCAATCAACACCTGTTTCAGATACGCCTTGAACAGTTCCTCGGCCAAAACATCGCCGTTCATGTCCAATTGCGCGATGGGACTGAGCGCGGTGATTTTTGTTCCGCTGACATAATCCATCGTCAACACGCTGCGCGAACTGTAATCGGGCACGGGCAGCGGAACGAGAATGTGCGGAAATTCCTTCAGATTATTTGCCAGCGTGGTCAGATTGGACGCTTCCCGTTGATAATCCAGTTCCTGCAAAATGGAACTTTTGAATTCGGCGAGAATTTTCCCGAAACGATAACGGCGGCCAATGTCGGTATGTTCGTCAAAAAAGTCCGCGATTTCCTCGAGCACCTCAAAATCGTCCGCGATTTGTTTGCGGATATCCGGGCGTTGCACCTTCACGACCACGGGACGCCCGTCGCGCAAGGCCGCGCGATGCACCTGTCCGAGCGACGCGGCGGC
>DLMG01000331.1:0-8408 GCA_002479245.1 Verrucomicrobia subdivision 3 bacterium UBA7542
GCCATCGTGGACGACAACCGCCTCGGCCAAAGCCAGGCGACGGCATTTGGCCACGACCTCGGCATTTATCGGAAACGCTTTGAAGCCTTCGGCTGGCGCGTCGAGGACGTGGACGGCCACGACATCGAGGAAATATTGGAAGTGCTCAGCGGCGTGGGGTTGAACGATCAGCCGCTCTGCATCATCGCAAAAACTTACAAGGGTGCGGGCGTCTCATTTTTGCAGGACCAGGATGGCTGGCATGGCAAACCACTGAACCAGGAGGAAGCCGCCAAAGCCATTGCCGAACTTCAGCCGTGCTCGAAATCCGGCATCGGCGTCCCAATTCCCGCACCGGCTCAATTGCCCGCGCCGAACCATGCCGCACCCGCGAGCTATCCGCCGATCAATTATAAACCCGGCGACCTGGTGGCGACGCGCGAAGCCTACGGCGCCGCGCTCGCGCGCATTGGCGAAGTGGATCAACGGGTCGTCGCGATGGATGGCGACACAAAAAATTCCACGTTCGCGGAAAAGTTTTTCAAAAAATTCCCGGATCGTTTCACGGAATGTTTCATTGCCGAGCAAAACATGGTCGGCGTGGCCACCGGTTTTGGCGCGCGCGGCAAGGTGCCGTTCGCGTCCACGTTCGCGTGTTTTTTCACCCGCGCGTATGACCAGATTCGCGTCGCGGGCATTTCAAAGGCGAACCTCAAGCTCGTCGGCTCGCACGTCGGCGTAAGCATCGGCGAAGACGGCCCGTCGCAAATGGCGCTCGAAGATATTGCCATGATGCGCGCGATTGCCGGCAGCGTGGTGCTGTACCCCAGCGACGCCGTAAGCACGGAGAAATTGCTCGAACAAATGGCGCAGAAGCGGGGAATTCATTTCCTGCGCACGTCGCGTCCGAAGACCCCGGTGATTTACGGCAACGACGAGCCATTTCCGATTGGCGGCGCGAAAGTTTTGCGCCAGAACGCGGGCGACAAGGTCACTGTCGTCGCCGCCGGCGTGACGCTGCACGAAGCGCTGAAGGCCGCCGAAGCGTTGAAGGCCGAAGGCATTGGCATCACGGTCATTGACGCTTACAGCATCAAGCCGCTCGGCAAGGATGTCATCAAGGCTGCCGCGCAAAAGACCGGCAACACCGTCATCACCGTTGAAGATCATTACCTCGAAGGCGGTTTGGGCGACGCAGTCGCAGGCGAACTCAGCGTGGACGGAATCAAAGTCCACAAGCTCGCCGTGACGTCGCTGCCGCGTTCGGGTAAGCCGGCGGAATTGCTGGCGCACTTCGGTATTGATGCCGCAGCGATAGTGAAGAAGGTCAAATCCCTGGATTGATTGGCGTGGCAGGTGCTTGCTGGATGGAGGGCAATGAACCCGATGCGTCGGGTGGTTGCCGCAAAAGGGTTTCGCCATCGCCATACTATGCAACGCTTTGGAAAATATCTTTGGATCATCGTTCTGCTGGCAGGCTTCGGTTTGTGCAGGCCGTCGGCGGCATGGGCGCATGATGATATCTGCGCCATTTGCGGACGGCCAATCCAAGGCACGATTTACCTCATGACCGACAAGGTCACTGGTGAAAAAGTGCTTGTGTGTTCCGATTGCATAAAATTGCCCCTGTGTTCCATCTGCGGTTTACCCGTCAAAGACAACGGCGTTGCCCTGCCGGACGGGCGTCACCTTTGCGCCCGCGACGCCAAGACGGTGGTGCTGAAGGCTGCCAATATCGAACAAATTTGCGGGCAGGTCAAAGATGACCTCGACAGGCTGTTTTCCCGTTTCACCTCGTTCCCGACCAATGTGGATGTCACGGTCATCGATCGCATAGATGTGGATTCCATGTTTTATACGGAAGGCAATGGTTCTGAAAGCCCCGACCTGCTGGGTTGCATCCGCCCCGAGACGGTCAACGACACGACCCGATACAAAATGAGTCTGCTGATCGGGATGCCGCTGGCTCAGTTGAAGGAAACTTGTGCCCACGAATATTCCCATGCCTGGGTGGGCGAAAATGTGCCAAAGGAGCGGAGGGCGAGATTGGGTCGCGACGCCGAGGAGGGTTTCTGCGAGATGGTCGGTTATTTGTTGATGGATTCACAAAACGAAGAGGTGGAAAAAAAGAGGGTTCTGCATAATCATTACACGCGCGGCCAGATTGACTTGTTCATCGAAGCGGAAAAACGTTACGGCTTCGATCAGGTTCTGGATTGGATGAAATACGGCGTGGCCGCACAATTGGAACCGGGCCATGTGGATGCGCTCAGGGATGTCAAGCTGCCTCCGGCAAAATCAGTGGCCAGCAGTCCTGCCATTTACAGCCGGACCAACAAACCGGCCCCGGCCATCATCAAGCTCGACGGGGTTTTGTGGGGGAGTCGGCCCGTGGCCATCATTAACGGCCGTTCCTTTACGGCCAATGACCTGAATCCGGTGAAAGTCGGGGGAACCAATGTGATTATTCGTTGTCTGGGCATCCAAAAAACATCGGTCCGCATCCAGAACGTTGATTCGGGAAAGGAACAGGAGCTTTCCCTGCCGGCCAATTGACATTTCCCCGTGTCGGGATGTGGGTTTCCCGCGCCTGGCTCCCGGAATTTCCACCCATTGCCAGCAACGCATTTCTGGGGCATATTGGCAGTGAACATGAGTGAAACGGGAAAATTCCTCAAAGGCAAATTGCTGCTGGACGGCGGCGTTTTGCGCGGCTCCTTTTTCCATCACACGGTGGTGCTGGTTTGCGAGCACAACGCCGAGGGGGCTTTTGGCCTCGTGCTCAACCGCGCCGCCGGCAACAAGGTGGGAGAAGTGCTCGTGGCCAACCTGCCCGACCGGCTTCGGGAATCGCCGCTTTTTCTTGGCGGGCCGGTGCAGCCGACCGCGTTGAGCTTTTTGCATGCGGACAGTTTCATTCCCGACGCGAATGTATTTCCGAATTTGAGCCTCGGCCATTCACTGGATGATCTGTTGGAGATCGGCGAATCGTTTTCGGCGGAGAAAAAGGTCAAGCTGTTCGCGGGTTACGCCGGCTGGTCGCCCGGCCAGCTTGAAATCGAAATAAAACGCAAGGCATGGCTCACGTTCCCCGCGTCGCTCGAACTCGTCTTTGAAACGCCGCCCGAACAACTCTGGCAGATGATCCTGAAAAGCAAGGGCGGCTGGAAAAACAAGCTGCTCTCCCAGATGCCCGAGGATTTGTCGCAGAATTGACTGTCCGAGATGTCTTGTCACCGTGCCACAGACCTGCGCCCTTTCCGGTCGGTCGACAGTAAATGAACTTTCCCGCCCGCCCGCGTAACTTATCCTATGAACAGCGATGCCCACGACCCCGGAGACCCTGTATGAACAGATGCTTGTGATTCGAAGCCAGTTGGGCGACGAAGCGGCGTTTGAGGAGTTGCTGGAATTGCACGGGCCGCGGCTGTTGCTGTTCACACAACGTATGTTGCAGAGTTCGCCCGAATCGGTTGCCGACGTGACACAGGAAGTATGGGTCGCGATTTACCGCGCACTGCCACGGCTGCGGGATGCCTCCAAGTTCCGCCCCTGGGCATTTCGCATCGCGCGCGATCGCATCTATCGGGATTATCGCCGGCGCAAGTTGCCGGTGCAACCGGCGAACGACGCGCAGCTTGCCGACGTGCAGGAATCGGCGGAACTCGATTCTTCGATTGATCGCGAGGAGCTGCACCGTTGTCTGGAGTTGATCTCGCCGGAACACCGTGAGGCGCTGGTGTTGCGGTTTTTCGAGGAGATGAGTTACGAAGACATCGCGCGCGCCACGGACAGCAGCGTGGGCACCGTGCGCTCGCGTATTCATTACGGCAAAGAAGCCTTCAAAAAAATATGGAAAGGAAGAACAACATGAACCATCAAACCAACCCTCCTACGTCAAATGCTGGCGCAATCAACGAACTGGTCAAGGCGGCCGTGCATTCGCACCGGATCAAACTGCGGGTGCTGACCACGGCGGCATTTGTGTTCGGATTTGTCGCGATTGCCGCGAGCATGCTCGTCGCGTCGCTTTGCCTGCATCAATGGCCCTGGCAAAGCGAGATACTTAAAGACCTCCCATACCCAAAGACCGTGGATCAGGCCAAGCCCAATACCGAACCCGCCGAGGACCGCTTGAAGCGCATAGAGCGCATCATCCACCAGGAAGCGTTCATGACCCGCATGGCGAGCACAGAGGCAACGGGCGTGGCATTGGCCGTGAGTGTGTTGGGACTGGGGACACTTATTCTGCTGACGGTGGTTATCCTGAACCGCCGGATCGCGCTCAACCAGATCAACAACAGCCTCGCGCAAATCTCGAATCAACTGCGGGAGTTGCAGGCTGGGCGTGGTGGTCCTTGAAGACGCTGCGGACCTGCGTGGTCGCAGTTCAGAATCAATTTGCCTCGACGCGTAACAGTGCTGCTTCTGATTTCGCCAGAATTTCCGTCTGCTCCAAGCTGGCTGGAATCAAACTGAATTGTCCAGCGGACAACTTCACCGAAGTCGAACCGCCCTTGATTTCAGCCTGGCCGCCTGTCACTGCGACAATTTGCAGTTGGCGCGGTTTCAAATTCATGCCGGTGCCGGACTTCAGTTCCAGCGCTTCGACATTGAAGGCCGGATCGTTCACGAGCGGGTGGACTCTGACTTCGTTGCCGGTGGGCTTGCTTTGAACGAGCCCCGGCTCGAAGTCGTTGAAATCAATGCTGGCGAGAGACTGGGCAATGTGCAGCTCGCGCGGTTTTCCGTCCAGCCCGACGCGGTTCCAATCGAACACCCGGTAAGTGGTGTCCGAGTTTTGCTGGATTTCAAAAATGACAATGCCCGTGCCGATGGCGTGGACGCGGCCGCCGGGCAGAAACATCGCGTCACCCGCGCGCACGGGAACGCGGTGGAAGCATTCAGCGACTTCACCCGTCTGGATTTTTCCCTCAAACTCGGCCCGAGTGACTCCACGTTTCAGTCCGACAAATAATTCCGCGCCCGGCGCGGCATCGGCGATAAACCACATTTCGGTCTTCGGCTCGCCGCCAAGTTCAGCGGCCTTGCCTGCAGGCGGATGGACTTGCAGTGAAAGTTTTTCCCGCGCATCGAGAATTTTGCAGAGCCAGGGAAAACGATCCCCGGTTGCGGGCTTCACGTTGCCGAGCAATTCGGCCCGATGATTTTCCATCAACCAGCGCAGATTTTTCCCGGCCAGCGGGCCATTGGCAATGACGCTGATGTCACCAGGCCGGTCGCTGATTTCCCATGATTCACCGATGGGCCTGCCGGGCGGCAGTTTCTTTTGGTAGAGCCGTTCCATTTCGCGTCCGCCCCAAACGCGGTCTTTGAAAATCGGCTGGAAGGTGAGCGGATAGAGCACTGGGAATTATGCGGCCGATGCCTGGGGAACAACACCGTTCACGGCCGGCTCGGTGTTTTCGATGAAGTGCCCGTGCGCGCGGAATTTCTCGTAGCGTTTTTTCAATCGTTCGGCAACCGGCACCGCGGCGAGTTCGTTCAAATGTTTGAGCAGATGGGTCTTCAAATTCGCGGCGGCTTCAGCGGTGTCGTTATGCGCGCCGCCGAGCGGTTCGGGAACGATTTCGTCCACGAGGCCGAGTTCGAGCAGGTCTTTGGCGGTGATTTTGAGGGCCTCGGCGGCTTTCGACGCGGCGGCGCGGTCTTCCCAAAGAATGGCCGCGCAGCCTTCGGGGCTGATGACCGAGTAATAGGCGTTCTCCAAAATCAACACGCGGTCGGCGACGCCGATGCCGAGCGCGCCGCCCGAACCGCCTTCGCCGATGACCGCGGCGATGATGGGCACTTCCAACAGCATCATTTCGCGGAGATTGACGGCGATGGCCTCGGCGATGTGGCGTTCCTCCGCGCCGATGCCGGGATACGCGCCGGCGGTGTCAATGAGCGTGATGATGGGCAGGCCGAATTTGTTGGCAAGCCGCATCAAGCGCAGTGCCTTGCGGTAGCCTTCCGGATGGGCGCAGCCGAAATTGCGCAAAATGTTTTCCTTCGTGTCCCGGCCTTTTTGCGTGCCGATGACGACGACACGGTATTCGCCCAGTTTCGCAAAGCCACCCACCATCGCGCGGTCTTCGGCAAACAGCCGGTCACCGTGCAGTTCATGAAAGTCGGTAAACGTCTTTTCCAGGTAATCCAGCGTGTAAGGACGTTTGGAATGCCGCGCCAGTTGGACGCGTTGCCATGCGTTGAGGTTGGAAAAAATCTGCCGGCGGGTTTCCTCCAGTTTCTTTTCGATAAGCTGGATTTCTTCCTCAAAGCTGATGTCCATCGAATGCTTTTCCGGATGTCCGCGGAGTTCGTCCAGCTTGTTTTGCAGTTCGATGATTGGCTTCTCGAAATCGAGCTGGTGTTTCATACGTCCGGAAAGTTATATATTTTTTGCGCTGCAATCAATGCGAATTCCATAAATGCAAAAAAAAGGCCGGACTTTCGTCCGGCCCCCGCGGTGACGAGGTTTAAACGCCTTCACCGAGGCGCTCAGAAGGGTGGCGCGACCAACTTGGGGTCGCTGTTCGAGCCGCGCCACGAGCAAAACCTCTATGCCAACCCTAAACGAACAGCGAAATCCTTCATTCGCTACTATTGCATAGACGATGTAAGAATGCAAATGGTTCAAAAATTTGTCAAATTTTTTTTGCGCGTTTAAATCAGTGGAAAATCGCTGAAAATTTTCGCGCGTGTCCTGAATTGAGTCACTCGCGCCAAAGGCGTGCGTCCGTCGGCCTGAAGCGATTTGCGCAACGCCGGCTCCTTGCCAGTACCGGAAACCAGCACCCAAACCTGCCTTGCCACCGCAATCACTGCATAGCTGAGCGTGACGCGATTCGGCGGCGGCTTGGGCGAATTTTTCACCGCGCGATAAATTGCCTTGTCTGAAATTGAGACACCCGGTTCGCCCGGAAAAAGTGAAGCCACGTGGCCGTCCTCGCCCATGCCGAGAAAAATCAAATCCAAAACCGGCTGGCCGTTTTCATTCACCGGCGCAATTTTGGAAATTTCTGCTGAAGCTGCTTTCGCTGCGGCTTCCGGTGCATCTTCGCCACGAATGCGGTGAATTTGCGCATCGGCAATTTTCAGCGGCGCGAACAGGAATTTCTGGGCGATGGCAAAATTGCTTTCGGCGTCGTCCGGCGGAACGCAACGCTCGTCCGCCCAGAAAAAATGGACATTGCTTGGGAGGGACGGCGTGCTCGCCTCGGCGAAGCTGTCAGCGAAGCCCGGGTCACCGCCCCCCATTTTTCGTGCCTTTGCTTGTTCTACAACCGAAGTAAAAAATTTCTGCGCGATGCGTCCGCCGGACAGCGCCACGCAATATGATTTGCCTGCGCGATTTACCGATTCGATTTCATCCAACCACTTGCTGGCGACGGCACGAGCCAGTTCATCGGCGTTGGCGAAGGAAATCAGGTCGAAATTTTTCACGTTATCATCTGCGGCTCGTGCCACACATGACCGCTTTGCGCGAGCAAATCCTCGGCGGCGACCGGTCCCCACGTGCCGGCGGCGTAAAATTCGCGGTTCGTCAGCGGTTTGTTTTCCCAGCCTTTGCGGATCGAGTCCACGATTCGCCACGCGGTTTCGACTTCGTCGCGCCGGATGAACAGCGTCGCGTCGCCGGCGATGGCATCGAGCAGCAGCCGTTCGTAGGCTTCGGGCGTGTAGGCGCCGAACTCGGCGTCGTAACTGAAGTGCATCCGCACGGGGCGCACGCCGAGGCTCATGCCGGGCACCTTGCCGTTGAAGTGCAGGGAAATTCCTTCGTTCGGCTGGAGCCGGAGCGCCAGCGCGTTGGCGTCGAGTTTTGGGCCGCATTGCGCGGCAAACAGCACATGCGGCGTGGGGCGAAACTGGACCCGCACTTCGCTCGCGCTTTGCGGCAGGTATTTGCCGGTGCGCAAATAAAACGGCACGCCCGACCAGCGCCAGTTGTCAATGAACAGCTTCAACGCGACGTAGGTTTCGACGTTGGAATCGGGCTTTACTTTCGGTTCCTGCCGGTACCCCGGCGCCGGCAGCCCGTTCACCGTGCCGGCGAAGTATTGGCCGCGCACAACCTGCTTGGCCACATCTTCGGGCGTCAGCGGGCGGATGGATTTGAGCAGTTTCACCTTTTCGTCGCGAATGGCCTCAGATTCGAGCGACACGGGCGGTTCCATCGCCACGAGCGAAAGGACCTGGAGCATGTGATTTTGCACCATGTCGCGCAACGCGCCGGCTTCCTCGTAATAACCGCCACGCTGCCCCACGCCCGGTTTTTCGCTGACGGTGATTTGCACGTGATCAATCAGGTTGCGGTTCCAGAGCCGTTCGAAGACGGAGTTGGAAAAGCGGAACATCAGAATGTTCTGCACCGTTTCCTTGCCGAGGTAATGATCAATGCGGCAGACCTGCTGCTCGTGCGC
>DLMG01000331.1:8554-16404 GCA_002479245.1 Verrucomicrobia subdivision 3 bacterium UBA7542
ACGACGATGCGTTGCCAGGCTGAACCGTCCTTGTTTAACAGGCCGGCGCGATGGATTTGCTCCACGACTTCGCCGAATTGACTGGGCAAGGTTGCCAGATAAAACAAGAGCTTCTCCCGCAGCGGCGCGCTGCCGAACGAGGTCAGCAATTCTTCGAGCTTTTTGTAAGCCGCCGCGTCGGTGATGTCGCCCTGGCAATAAAACAAATTGGCGGAAAATTCCTGCCAGACCTTTTCGTCCACCGGCTTGGTGCGGGAAAACTGGTCGAGTGCGGCGCGCAATTCCGCGCGCCACGATTCGTCCGTTTTTTCCCGCCGCGCGAATCCAACGATGCGGAACACGGACGGCATCTGCTTTTCCTTGCAGAGATGGTAAAACGCCGGGATGAGTTTGCGCGCGGTCAAATCGCCGCTGGCGCCAAAGATGACGATGGAGCAGGGCTCGAGTGCCTTGCGTTCGGAACCCATGTGGCAAGGTGGCGAATCGTCCAGTGAAATCGGATTGTTCACGGGCCAACCATGGCTCAACCGGCGGCCAAATTCAATGATTCTGTGTTGGAGTTCAGGCTTCAGCCTGTTTTCGCGGACAAGCTGAAGTTTGAACTCCAACATTGTTAAAAATTGCTCGCCCGGCGCAAAAATTTTCCGCAAAATTCTATCGCGCAAGCATGAAAGCGAAAATCATCATTACTCCCAAGAAAGCCGTCGTGGACCCGCAGGGCAAAACCGTCCAGAACGCGCTCGAACATATGGGCTACAAGGGCGTCACCGGCGTCCACGTCGGCAAATACATCGAAATTGACCTCGCGCCCGGCGCGGACAAAGCCGCCGCGCAGCAAGCTTTAAACGACGCGGCGCACCGTTTTTTAAGCAACCCGATCATCGAGGACTATAAGCTGGAAATAGAATGAACCAGGAAATTTACGATATACGATTTACGATTGACGAGCTGCCAGCCGGTTCGACGCGTAAATCGTAAATCGTAAATCGTAAATCACATGAACTTTGCTGTTCTTCAATTTCCCGCCTCCAACTGCGACCAGGACGCCATCCACGCCGTCCGGCTGCTCGGACATTCCGCGCGTTACGTCTGGCACAAGGAAAATTCCCTCGGCGACGCCGACGCGGTCATCGTGCCGGGAGGGTTCAGTTACGGCGATTATCTCCGGTGTGGCGCGATTGCGCGGTTCAGCCCCGTGATGCAGGCCGTGAAACAATTCGCCGACAACGGCGGGCTGGTGCTGGGCGTGTGCAACGGCTTTCAGGTGCTCACCGAGGCCGGTCTGCTGCCCGGCGCGCTCGTCCGCAATCGCGACCTGCAATTCCACTGCGAACACATTTTTCTGAAGACCGTTACGACCGATTCGCCGTTCACGAACAGGATTCCGCCGGGCAAGTTGTTGCGCGTGCCCATTGCCCACGGCGAAGGCTGCTTTTTTGCCGACGAAGAAACGCTGGCGAAGCTCAAGGCGAACAACCAGATCCTGTGGCAGTATTGCGATGCCAGCGGAAACCTGACCGACACCGCGAATCCGAACGGCTCGCTGCTGAACATTGCCGGCGTGTGCAACGAGCGTCGCAACGTGGCTGGTCTGATGCCGCATCCCGAACGCGCCAGCGAACTCGCGCTGGGCAGCGACGATGGCAAGTGGGTTTTTGAAAGCATATTTGCTGTGTTGGCAGGCAAACTGGCGGCGAAGGCGGCGTAAGTTTTAACAGATGAAAAACGCCAACATTTTTGTGGACGTTGATCTGACGCTGGTTGACGCAAACAGGAACTTATTGGCGGGCGCAACTGAAGCACTGACAAAATTGAAAGACCAAGGCTGCCATCTTTTTCTTTGGTCAACAAACGGTGCGGATTACGCGCAGAAAGTTGCCCGGTTGCACGGGTTGACTGATTTGTTCGAAGGCTTTGCAGCCAAGCCGGACATCATCATCGATGATATGCCGGGCACAGCATTGAACCCGTTTGTCTTTGACGTAAACGCCGAATCGTCTTGGCCTTCGCTGGTCGATAAGATTATTCGCAAACACATTGATTGAAATTTTGAAATGACCGAACCCGCCATCACGCCTGAGCTGGTTGCCAAGCACAACCTCACGCCGGAGGAATATGCCCACATGAAGGAAATCCTCGGGCGCGAGCCGAGCTATACCGAACTGGGCATCTTCTCCGTCATGTGGAGTGAGCATTGCAGCTACAAAAACACCCGCCCGCTGCTGAAAACCTTCCCCACCAAATCCAAAAAAATCCTCGTTGGCGCGGGCGAGGAAAATGCCGGCATCATTGACATCGGTGATGGACTGGCCATCGCGTTCAAGATCGAATCGCACAATCATCCGAGCGCGGTCGAGCCGTTTCAGGGCGCGGCCACCGGCGTAGGCGGCATCGTGCGCGACATCTTCACGATGGGCGCCCGGCCGATTTGCTCGGTGAATTCCCTGCGCTTCGGACCGATTGTTGATGATGTAGCCGCTGACGTCAGTCGGCGCACTTCAAATTCCCAAGATAATCAGAGCCGACTCACGTCGGCTGCTACGGAGAAAAATGGGGCGCAAAGCCAAATCGCAAATAACAAACGTTTGTTTGCCGGCGTCGTCAGCGGCATCGCGCATTACGGCAATTGCTTTGGCATCCCCACCATTGCGGGCGAGGTTTATTTTGACAAGAGCTACGAGGGCAATCCGCTCGTGAACGCCTTCTGCCTTGGGGTGCTGCGGCATGAACAAATCGCGCGCGGCGCGGCCAAGGGTATCGGCAATCCGGTGTTTTACGTCGGCCCGGCGACGGGCCGCGACGGTCTCGCGGGCGCGGCATTTGCGTCGCAGGATTTGACCGAGGAATCCGCCGAGCAACAGCGCGGCGCGGTGCAGGTGGGCGATCCGTTCATGGAGAAACTGGTTTGCGAAGCCTGCCTTGAGTTGCTCGCCACCGGCGCGGTCGCGGGCATCCAAGACATGGGCGCGGCAGGTTTAACCTGTTCCACTTGCGAAACCGCCGCCCGCGCGGGCACCGGTATCGAGATAGAGCTCGACAAGGTTCCGCAGCGCGCACCGAACATGAGCAGCTACGAAATCATGCTTTCGGAATCGCAGGAGCGCATGTTGATCATCGTTCACAAAGGCCGCGAAGAGGAAGTAAAACGCATTTTCGACAAGTGGGATTTGCCATGGTCGGAAATCGGTTTCGTCACCGACACCGGCCGCATGGTGGTGAAACAGCACGGCAAGGTCGTGGCGGACATTCCGGCCAAGAAAATTGCCGATGAATCGCCGGTGTATCAGCGCGAGTCGCAAGAGCCGGAGTATTTGAAGGCGGTTCGTGCATTCCGGCTGGATGGAATTCCCGACACCCAGGACGCCAAAACCAATCTCCTGAAACTTCTGGCGTGGCCGACGATTGCCTCAAAAAACTGGGTTTATCGCCAATATGATCACATGGTGCGCGACGGGTCCGTGGTCTGCCCGGGCAGCGACGCGGCGGTGCTGCGCATCAAGGGAGATTCGTTGCCGGAAGTGGGACAGGCTTCCAGCCTATGTTCCCCCGAAAATCACAGGCCGGAGGCCTGTGCCACAAATGAAAAACTCATCGCCCTTACGGTGGACTGCAACGGCGTTTATGTTTACCTCGATCCCTACGAAGGGGCAAAGGCGGCGATGACCGAGGCGTGCCGCAATCTGGCCTGTTCCGGCGCGGTGCCGCTGGGCACGACCGACAATTTAAACATGGCCAGTCCGCTCAAGCCGGAGTTGTTCTGGCAGATGAAGGAATCCGTACGCGGCCTGGCCGACGCGTGCAAGGCGTTTAACGCGCCAGTCACGGGCGGCAATTGCTCGCTTTACAACCAAAGCCCGGCTGGTCCGATTGATCCGACGCCAACCGTCGCCGTCGTCGGTATCATCGAAAAACCGGAGCACGTCACGACGCAGTGGTTCAAGGACGAAGGCGACGCGATTATTTTGCTGGGCGACGCGGTGGACCAGGACGATCTGTTACTCGGTCTTGGCGGCTCGGCGTATTTGCAGGTGATTCACGGTCAAAAAAACGGCACGCCGCCGTACTGCGATTTGGAAACCGCCAAGACCCTGCATACAACGTTGCTCGGATTGATTCAAAGTGACCTTGTAAAGAGCGCGCATGATTGCAGCGAAGGCGGTCTGGCGGTTTGCCTGGCTGAAAGCTGCATCAGCCAGCTTGTGGCGCGCGAGACGCCAAAATTGATCGGGGCGACGGTGGATTTGACGGAAGTGTCACAACAGCGTGCTGCCGGCGTCCCGCCGGCAGAACCATCTTCCACAAATAATTCGAAAGGTCAGAACTGCCGGCAAGATGCCGGCAGCACGTTGCGCCTCGATGCCCTGCTTTTTGGCGAGACGCAAAGCCGCGTGGTCATCACGTGCAAACCGCTTGACGCGGTGAAGGTGGTTGAGCGCGCGAAGTTGATGGGCGTTCCGGCTGCGCAGATCGGCAAGGTTGGCGGCGACAAACTGGCTGTCAAAACCGCCGCGGGCGAATTCAGCGTGCCGGTGGCTGAACTTCATGATGTTTGGTGGAATTCCATCGCTCGTGCGATGGCCTGATTTTCATTTTGAACGAAACCGCCCGCCAAACGCTCAATTTCTCTGAAAATTCAAGCATGAACCGCACATCGGACGGATTATCCGTTGGCAATCAGCCAGCGACGAATTAAACTTTTGGGCGACATTCGACATGCGACAATTTTTCACCATCGCCACCAACGCCTTTATGGAGCTGATTCGGCAGCCGGTTTTTCTGTTGCTGATGACGGCGTCGGTGCTCTTCGAAATTTTTCTGGCCGTGCCGTATTACTTTGCGTTTGGCGACGAACCGAAGCTGGTTGAAAACAGCGTGCTGGCGGTGATGTTGCTGTCGGGACTGCTCGGCGCGGTGTTGAGCGCGTCGGCGTCGCTGGCGCGGGAAATCCGGACGGGCACGGCGCTGGCGGTGCTGTCCAAGCCGGTCGGACGCGCGCAATTTTTCCTGGCCAAATACGCCGGGCTCGCCGCGGCGCTGACGCTGTTGTCCTACGTCAACCTCATTGGCGTGTTGCTCGCCAACTGGATGTCGTTCGACGCCTACGGCAAGACCAATCTGCCCGCGCTCGGTATTTTTGCGGGGGGGGTGACGGTGGCTTATGCGCTGGCGGGTTTCAGCAATTTTTTCCTGCGGCGGCCGTTTGTGAGCGACGCGGTCCTGGCGCTGGTGGTGACGACGACGCTGGCGGCATTTTTGGCTTTTCAATTCACCCGGCAGATGCAGACCTTCGGCGTGCAGACCCACGTGGACTGGCGGCTGGTGCCGGCGGGGATCCTGATTTTGTTCGCATTATGGATTCTGGCGGCGCTGGCGCTGGCGTGTTCGACGCGGCTGGACACAATTCCAACCCTGGCGGTTTGTTCGGCGTTTTTTTTAATCGGGCTGATGTCGGATTATTTCTTCGGCCGGCGCGCGGAAACCGGCGAATGGTGGGCTTCAACGCTTTACACGGTGATTCCAAACTGGCAACTTTTCTGGTTTGCGGACGCTCTGGACATGGGCAAAAGCACGTTCCACTGGGGCTACGTCGGCAAGGCATTTGCCTACATGGTCGCTTACGCAGGCGCGGCGCTGGCCGTCGGCACGGCGCTGTTTGAGGAACGGGAATTGAGTTAACGAATGGAACGCAACATTCAAAAAAACGGTCTGGTGAATCTCGTGGCGGCGGTAGTGATTTTCATCGCCGCGTTCGTCGTGACGTGCTACGTGAATTCGCTGGCGGGTCAGGCGTGCTCGATTTTCCTCGGCCTCGGTGTGCTCGTGGCCTTCGCCGGCTGGTTCCAGATGCGGCTCGAAGAAAACGAGCGGCTGGAAAAACTGGAAGTGGAGGAACTCGCCCGCGCCAAAGGCGAAACGACACTGTTTGAAGCGAAGGACGCGGAGGTTTTTCCGGCACAACGGGCACGCGAGCAGTTCGAGAAATTTTTTGTGCCGGGCTTCGGCCTGCTGCTGTTTTTGCTCGAAGCGGGCGGCGCGTGGCTGCTCTGGCGCTGGATTGCCAAAACCACCAATGGCGTTGTGCCCGACCGCGCGATGGCGTCGCTGGCGTTGTTCGGGATTTTCGCGCTGCTGCTGTTTTTGCTGGGACGATTTTCCGTGACCATCGCGCGGCTGGAAAACCACCGGTTGCTGCGGCCCAGCGCAAGTTTCCTGCTGGCGGGCGCCTATGTCTGTTTTTTCACCGCGCTCGGCATTGCCGGAGTCAAAGCGGGATTCCCCAAGGTTGATTTCTGGCTCACGCGCGCATTGTGCGTGCTGCTCGGTTTGATGGCGGCGGAAATGCTGGTCACGCTGCTGCTGGAAATTTACCGGCCGCGCGTGAAAGGCAGGATCGCCCGGCCCATTTATGACAGCCGGCTCGTCGGCCTGCTCGCGCAACCGGAGGGGCTGTTCACGACGGCGGCCCAGGCGCTGGATTATCAATTTGGTTTCAAAGTTTCGGAGACCTGGTTTTTCCAGTTGCTCCAAAAATACCTGCCCTTTCTGGTGCTGGGACAACTGGCGGTGCTGTTTTTGTCCACCTGCGTCGTGTTCATTGACGCGGGCGAACAGGCCGTGCTTGAGCGGTTCGGCAAGCCGGTCGGGGTGCTGGAGCCGGGCGCGCACCTGAAATTGCCCTGGCCAGCGGACATAATTTATCTCTATCGCACGGAACAAATCCAGATTCTCGACGTCGGTTTCACGCCAGACGCGCAAAGCGAGCAGGCAAAAACGATCTTGTGGAGTGTGAGCCACACCAAGGAGGAAAATTTCCTCGTCGGCAACCGCGAGCCAGTCGCGATTAAAAACGAAACCGCCGACACCAATGACACGCTCAAAGCGCCGCCGGTGAGTCTCATCACCGTCAGCATTCCCGTTCAATTTCAAATCACGAACGTCCTCGCCTGGGCTTACACCAATGCCGAACCGACGAATCTGCTCCAGGATTTGGCGACCCGCGAGGTCGTTCATTATCTCGCCGGCGTGGATTTGAACGACGTGATGTCCCACACGCGCCTGGAGGCGGCGCAGGAATTACGCTCGCAAATCCAGGCCGCGGTGGATGAGTATCACCTCGGCGCAAAGATCATTTTCGTCGGGTTGCAGGACATTCATCCGCCGGTAAAAGTCGCGGGTGATTACGAAAAAGTTGTCGGCGCGGAGCAGACGAAGCTGGCCAAAATTCTTGATGCCCAGGCCGGGGCCATTCGCACTAATGCGCTGGCTGGCGCGCAGGCGTTCACGACGACGAACGTGGCCGATGCGCTGCGGCAGCGGCTCAGTGTTTCGGCGTTCGCGCACGCAGCGCTGTTCACGAATCAGATTCCGGCGTTCGCGGCCGCGCCATCGGTTTACCGGCAGCGCGCGTATTTCCGGGCATTCGCCGACGCCACGGCTGGAGCGCGCAAATACATTTTGCTCGTCACGAACACGCAGGACGTGGTGATTTTCGATCTGGAAGACAAAATCCGCGAAGACCTTTTGAATTTGAACGTGCCATCATCCCCCAACAATTCATCGCCATGAAACGTAATGTAATGACCATCGTCATCGGCGCAGTGCTGATTGTGATTTTCGCGCTGCTGCTGTTTGTCTTTCAAGTCCGCCGATCCGAAGTCGTCGTCGTCACGACGTTTGGCAAACCGACGCGCAACCTCACCGAGCCGGGCGCGTATGGCAAATGGCCCTGGCCGGTGGAGAAGGTCTATAAATTTGATCAACGCGTCCAGAATTTCGAGGACCGGTTCAGCCAAAATCTCACGGCCGATAACAACAATCTGCTCGTGATGGTTTATGTTGGCTGGAAGATT
>DLMG01000011.1 GCA_002479245.1 Verrucomicrobia subdivision 3 bacterium UBA7542
CAGACGCTCACCGAACAGGTCATTCCGATGTTCTTCGACCGCGACGAACAAGGCATCCCGCGCCAGTGGATTCAGCGCATCCGCCGCGCGATGGTCACGCTCGTGTCGCAATTCACCACCGACCGCATGGTCAAGGAATACACGCGGAAATATTATCTGACGAAGTGAAGCCATGACTTGTAGCAGCCGACGTAAGTCGGCTCTGACTTTCACCGGATGTGAATGCGCGGATTCATCCCGCCTTGCGGGACTGCTACATCAATACCTAAATTTGTTCACGTCCTCCCTCATCCCTGCCTTCTCCCCACCCGCCTACGCCGAGCTATGGCGCGGTTCAAATTTATAGTCGCGTCGAAGCGAAGCGAAGACGGAAGGAGAAGGAGAATCATTCGCTGTCTCATTGAAATACCTGCGACTGGATTGGCCGAACGGTTATTCGTAAAACAAAAATTCACCATCGGTATGTCCTCTCCTGGGGGAGAGGAAACAGGTGAGGGCGGGTGTTAAAACAAATTTCCGTTCTTGCACTCCCCCGCCCCGTTCGTAATCTTTCCGCGTTTTAAATTATGAACTATAAAATTTCTCAACGCGCCGCTTCACTGTCACCCTCGCTCACCCTCGCCATTGACGCCAAGGCCAAGGCCATGAAGGCCGCGGGCGAAGACGTTGTGGGCTTCGGCGCCGGTGAGCCGGATTTCGACACGCCGCAACACATCAAGGACGCCGCCGCCAAGGCGTTGGCTGCCGGGTTCACCAAATACACGCCATCCAGCGGCATCCCGGAATTGCGCCAGGCCATCGCCGACAAGTTCAAACGCGAAAACGGTCTCACTTACAAACCATCGCAAATCATCGTTTCCTGCGGTGGCAAACATTCGTGTTACAATGTCATTCTGGCGACGTGCCAGGAGGGCGATGAAGTGCTCATTCCCGCGCCCTATTGGTTGAGCTATCCGGAAATGGTGAAGCTCGCGAGCGCGAAACCGGTGATTCTGCAAACCACCGACAAGAACGAATTCAAAGTCACACCCGCGCAACTCCGCGCCGCCATCACGCCCAACACGCGGCTTTTCATCTTGAACTCGCCGAGCAATCCGACCGGCAGTGTTTATTCGCCGGAGGAAACCAAGGCGCTGGGCGATGTCTGCGTGGAAAAAGGCGTGCTCATCATGAGCGACGAAATATATGAGCACCTGCTTTATGACGGCGCAGTGCACAAGAGCGTCGCCAGCTTTTCGCCTGCGCACCAGGAACACACCATCATCGTTCACGGATTCGCCAAGGCGTGGAGCATGACCGGCTGGCGTTTGGGATTTCTCGCCGCGCCAGAACCGATTGCGAAAGCAATTGATGCGATTCAAAGCCACAGCACGAGCAACCCGACGTCGTTCGCCCAAAAGGGCGCTATGGCAGCGATCACCGGTTCGATGGATCATTTGAAAGCCTGGCTGGTGGAATTTGACAAACGCCGCCGCTTCGCACACCAGAAGTTGAACAGCATTTCAGGTATTTCGTGCGTGAAACCAAAAGGCGCCTTCTACCTCTTCCCAAACATTTCAAAGACCGGACTCAAGTCCACCGAATTCTGCGCGAAGCTGCTCGAAGCGGAGAAGGTTGCCGCCGTGCCCGGCATCGCGTTCGGCGCGGACGATTACCTCCGCCTCAGTTACGCCACCAGCATGGCGAACCTTGAGAAGGGTTTGGAGCGCATCGAGCGGTTCTGTAAAACGCTGGTGAAGTAGGACGCATCAGCGAACTGCCCCGTTTGGAGTTCCGCCTTCAGGCGGCATGGGACCAGTGCCGCACTTTGCCGCGTAAACGCGGAACTCCGAGCAATATATACGCCAATTTCTGCTTGCGCCACCAGCCCGTTGGGGTTCAAGTTGGGTTTGCAGGCAATCCTGTATATGGGATGGTTCAAACCATCATTCAAAAAGAAGTTCAGCCAGATCAAGGGAGGCTGGAGCACTTCCCAGATCTTGGACCTGCTGGGCAGTCCCATGGAGGTGGAGGATTCAGAAGTGCCTTTGGGTTCGGATTGGGGCAACCAGCCCGGCATGACGTTCCAGATGAAAGCCGGGGAACCCGTGCGGCAGTGGATGTTTGAGGATAAAGGCGAGTTTTATTACATTTGGTTTGCTCAGGTGAGTTATGCCGAGGAAGATCCCTGGCGGGTGACCCTCACAAAAAAAATGTCCCGCAGGATATCGGCATAGGCCAATCCCATTGGCAGATGCGGCAAATGTCCAACGTTTCGCCTGAAATGTTTCCGAACCCGGGATGAATGCGACCGCAGTGCCCCGCCGCCCTGCCGACGGGCTTTACATTCAAAGCGGACCGATTATTTTGCGGTCCATGCATTCCGCTGGATCAATTTTTGACAACTCCTATTTGCTGCTCATCGCTGCCATGCCCTTCATTGTCGCCGGGCAGGTTTATCTTCTGGTCCGAAAGATGAGTGAACCGGAGAACATGATGCAATCCCTTCCCGGCGGCTTGAGCGCAGACAAGCAACAAATATTGTCAAGCTACCAGGATTGGCTGAATGCGAACGACCTCCAGCATCTGACCAGCTTTCAGTTCGGCTCGATCCAAGTGGCCACCTTCCGACAAAGGGATGCTCAGCGATTTTTCTCCTTCTATTTTCATAAAAAAATGACTTTCTCCATCGAAACCTACTTTGACGACACCAACTTTACCTGCCTGGATACCAGCACCAGCGGGAGCACCGGCATGTTTCCGCAACGTCCAAACCAGTATCAGCAAAGTTTTCCCAATGTCTCGCCGGACGAAGCCTGACGACGGCACTTGGAAGCTGAAGCGTATCTCGTGAATAAATATGGCCTTAAATGGAAGGCACTGACCATGCCTTACGAACAGGTATTGCTCAATGCCATACGCCTGCGTATGCAATTTATCCGTTCGATTCCGTTTTATCCGTTTCGGGCGCTGTACTGGTATGCGGTGATGCGCAGTCGCATGGCCAATCGCTCCATTCAGCAGCAGTATCCGTAGTTACTTCAAGAAATCCCGTTGGAGCGTTTGCATCAAATCACGATAGGTGGTCATCAGTTTACCGGGCAATCCGGCTGACGTTTCCCCGCCGGACAAATCAACCGGCTCGCTCATGGCCCGCCCGTAGCGATGACTCAACGCGAGCCGCTCGTCATCCGAGCCTGTGCCGCGCAAAAGTTCACAAACCTTTTCCACCTGACGTTTGGCTTGGACAATCGTTCCCAACGCCGCATCGGCGCCAAGCTCACCAGCCTGAACGCGCTTCAACAAACCACATTCAAATGTCCGGCAACGCACGGGACGCTCTGCATAAATCCGGCAAAGCTTGCCATCGAAACAGCCACCCGGCTGCGCGAAAGCCTGTTGGCGGCCTTTTTTCTCCAGCGGCAACCCAAGTTCAGCCAACCGTTTGGCGTCATCACCCTTGCGCAATTTCACGTCGGCAAACAAGACCCCATTGCAGCACAGGCCGCAATTCGGACAGAGTTGGTCAACTTCACTCATCACGACGTAGCGGCTTTCGGCAGAAAGCCGGACTTAATAATTTCCAATGAAAATTCGGCGGTCTGCCGACCGCCGCTACGATGAGTCGGATGTTTTTTAGAAGTCCCAGAATATTCATCGCCACAGATGTTTCGGATATTTCCGCTGCAACTCGGATTTGATGCGCGGATAGTGCTCGCGCCAGAAATTGGCAAGGTCCTGTGTAATCTGTATCGGCTTCATGCCCGGAGTCAGAATGTGGACCAGCACCGGCACACGCCCCAGCGCAATCTTCGGCGTCTGGGTCACGTCGTAAAGCTCCTGGATGCGCAACGAAATATGCGGCAAGCCAGTCGCCTCGTAGGCAACCTTCGGCGTGCGGCCGTTGGCCAGTGTCAACCGCTCCGGCGCGTGCTTGTCCAGCAATCCGCGTTGCGCCTCGGAAAGCCACGACATCACGACCGGTTTTACTTCGCGTTCCTTGATGTCCTTGTAACTCACCGCGCCGTGGCAAAGCTGCCCGATGATGTGCTTGCGATCGTCTTCGGTGATGGGCGGAAGCTGGAGCTCGGGGCAATGCTGGCAAAGCAGGCGCAGCCGCAACAGCCATTGCTCGACACTGTGATCCCAATTCGGCAACGGCAATCGTCCGGCAATAATCTCATCAGCCAGCAATTGTGCCGCCCGGTCGGCAGGCGGTGGTTCAACGCGTTTGGCCGACAGCGCCAGACCGCGAAACTTCAACAACTCCGCAGCTTGCACCCGCTTCGCCGTTGAATCGAATTGGACGTACAAGCTGGATTCCATGTCTTCGGGATAAAGTTCGCGCAGCCAGTCCACTTCAATGGCGGTGGCAAGGGAAAGAATGGTGTTCACTTCCCGGCCCTCGACTTCCCGGACTTCGGCAGCAACGAACAAGGGACTGTGTTGCACGGCGCTTTCGCGCGCCAGCACACCGCGACGATTGTGGACCAACTCGCAACGGAGCGTGCCCTGATCCAGCCGCCGCGCCACCCGGTCGGAAAACCCGATGAGAATGCACTTTTGCAACGCTTCGTCCTTCACTTCGCGCGGTTTGACATCGAGTCCTTCGTCTTTGGCAATGCGAAGGAACTGTTCGAACAACGGCCCAACTTGCCGCGCGGTAACGGCGTGAATGCCAAGCCGGCGGCAGGCGTCGAGACGAAACTGGTTCTTCGCCGCATAAGTCCACGCGCGCATAAGAATCCAGAAATCCGACGACGCCTTCTCGCCGAGCAAATCCTCACGGAGCGAGTTTGTGTCGCGGTCCACGTTGCGGAGCAGCAAGTCGCGCCCCTGCGTGAGTGCGGCAACGAGGCAGGCTTGATGAACGCAACCATACTCGTGGGCGGCAAGCAACATGCGCGAGTAACGCGGATGCAGCGGAAACGCGAGCATCTTGCGGCCGATGGGGGTGATTTGTGTGGCACAGACCTCCGGCCTGTGTTCCGAAATTTTACCAATTTGGTTTTCATTCACAGGTGAGGACACCTGTGCCACGGTGTGTGTGGCACAGGCCTCCGGCCTGTGTTCTGAAGTTCTGCCAATCTGGTTTTTGTTCACAGGTGGGGACACCTGTGCCACGGTGTGTGTGGCACAAACCTCCGGCCTGTGTTCCGAGGTTCTGCCAATTTGGTCTTCGTTCACAGGTGAGGACACCTGTGCCACGGTGTGTGTGGCACAGGCCTCCGGCCTGTGTTCTGAGATTCTGCCAATGTGATTTTCGTTCACAGGTGAGGACACCTGTGCCACAATGTGAAGCGCGCCCAAGTCTTCCAGCAATTCCTCCGCGTGGGTGAGCGAAATTTCTTCCGGCTTTTCCAGCCACCGGAATTTCCGCAAATCCTCCACCCCGGCGGCTTTGAGCGTGAGCACGACTTCAGCCAGGTCGAGCCGCTTGATTTCCGGCAGTTCCTGAACCAGCCGATGTCCATGTTCCTCCCGCGACCAAAGCCTCATGCAAACGCCCGGCGCAGTGCGACCCGCCCGGCCCGTGCGCTGGTCGGCGGACGATTGGCTGATCTTTTCGATGAGCAGCGTGTTGATGCCGCGATACGGATCGTAACGCGGGATGCGCGCCAGCCCGCTGTCAATCACCAGCCGGATGCCGTCAATGGTCAGCGAGGTCTCGGCGACGTTGGTGGAAACGACCACCTTGCGCTGGCCGTAACGTGCCACTGCGGCGTCCTGATCTTTGGGGGACAGCTCGCCGTGCAACGGAAGCAAAATAAAACCTTTCGACTCCGAAGTGTGACGGATGGCTTCGATGGTTTGCGAAATCTCAAAGCCACCCGGCATGAACACCAGCACGTCACCTTCCCCGCCAGAACCGACGTAGTGACTGAAGGCCTCGGCGGCCTGCTCCCAAACCGGGCGTTTGTCCGTGTAACCCGGCTGCGCGGCATATTTGATTTCAACCGGAAATACGCGGCCTTCGGAGGACAAGACAGAGCACCTTGGAGCGCCGGCCTCCGGCACGGCATGTTGTTGTGAATTATTTGTATCTGGCCGTGCCGGAGGCCGGCGCTCCGATAAATAATCCTCCAGCAACTCCGCGTCGAGCGTTGCGGACATGACGATGATGCTCAGGGCGGGCCGGTGCTGCTCCTGCAAGTCGAGCGCGCGCGCCAGCGTGATGTCGCCGTAAAGATGGCGTTCGTGAAACTCGTCGAAGATCAGGACGGAAATGCCGCGTAAATTGGGATCGTCAATCATCTGCCGCAACAAGACGCCTTCAGTCTCAAAACGAATTTTCGTCTGCGGCGATGTGACATTTTCGAAGCGGATTTGATAGCCGACTTCGTTGCCAAGCTGGACGCCAATTTCCTGCGCCACGCGCGACGCGAGCAATCGGGTGGCGAGCCTGCGCGGCTGGAGAATCACAACCTGCCCGTCGCCGAGCAGTCCATGCCGGAGCAGCATCTGCGGGACTTGCGTGGATTTGCCGGAACCGGTCGGCGCGGACAAAATCAGCCGCCGGTCGGTTTTCAGCCGGGCGATGATGTCGCGCTCGATTCCGTAAATGGGCAAACGGTCGGCCATGCGCCCCAATCGTAACGGGCGGAGGAAGCAAATGGCGAAAGGATTTTTGTGTTACCCACGGGCGACTCGACGCTGCTATCGTTTGGAGTTCCGCCTTCAGGCGTATGGATGGACAACCGCGTTTGACCGCCTAAAGGCGGAACTCCGAACGAAATTGCATGTTTGCCTGGGGCAATGTCACGATGCACCTGCCACCTATGTCATCCCGGTTTTGGAGATTGCCTTGGCGCAGGGAATTGGCAATAAAAGGGTAAAAATGAAAGTCCCAACGCGGGTGGAAATCATGAATCATGTACGAACAGACTGAAATGTCATAATTCTAGGACTGACCCTTTCGCCCGCCATTCCCGCCCGAAAAAATCCCGGTCAATCGCTACCGGCTCAATGCAGCGCAGTTCACCTGCGCGGGAAGAGGAAATCTTACGGGACTTGCCGGCCAACGGTCCGTTGTTCCCGTAGCCGATTTAACGTGATCGCAGGATGTAAAATTGCTGTCCGCAGGTGGTGACCGAGTTGGTCAGGGTGATAGAGTAATTGTCCGCTCCGCGCGTGGCGATGGAATTGGTCTGAAGCGGGGTCCACTGGCTTAAGGGCAGGGTGAGATTCGTGCTGCCCAGTAAACAGAAGTTCCCGCCGAATTCACAGGTGGCGTTGAACTGCAGGTCGGTTGGGGATGCGAGCGCGCAGCCCAGCACCGGCTGCGGCGCGGGGAATATTTGCTCTGGATACGGGAACTCATAATCAATAAAACCATCGCCAAGTTGTCCTACATAATTGCCACCCATTGCCCATAGGCTGCCGTCGGATTTGAGAAAAAGGCTGTGATCCCAACCTGCTGCAATGGCCGTGACGCCACTGGTCACGATTTGTTCCGGAAGGTTAGTACCATTGCTGGGTGTGCCGTTGCCAAGCTGACCGTAGCTGTTATAACCCATTCCCCATAAACTGCCGTCGGATTTCAGAAACAAGCTGTGGTATCCGCCTGCTGCAATGGCCGTGACGCCACCAGCCACAATCTGTTCCGGTTGGTTGGTGCAATTGCTGCCTGTGCCGTCGCCAAGTTCACCCCAAGAGTTGTCACCCATCGCCCACAGGCTACCGTCGGATTTGAGAAACAGGCTGTGTTCGCCGCCTGCGGCAATTGCGGTGACGCCGCTGGCGACGATTTGTTCGGGCTGGTTGGTGTAGTTGTATTCTGGAGTGCTATATACTGGATCGATGGGGTCGCCAATTGTTCCGTCGCCAAGTTGGCCGTGGCCGCTCCAACCCATCGCCCACAGGCTACCGTCGGATTTGAGGAACAGGCTGTGATATTGGCCAGCCGAAATCGCCGTGACGCCGCTCGCTATGATTTGTTCGGGCTGGTCGGTGCCACCGCTATCTGTGCCGTCGCCAAGTTGGCCATATCCATTGTAACCCATCGCCCAAAGGCTGCCGTCGGATTTGAGAAAGAGGCTGTGATCACCACCTGCCGAAATCGCCGTGACGCCGCTGGCCACGATCTGTTCCGGCTGGCTGGAATACAGGTTGTATGTACCGTCGCCCAGTTGGCCCATGGCACTGAGTCCCATCGCCCAAAGACTGCCGTCGGATTTGAGGAACAGACTATGATAACCGCCGACCGCAACGGCCGTAACATTGCTGGCCAAGATTTGTTCCGGCTGGTTGTCGCTATTGAATGATGTGCCGTCTCCAAGTTGGCCGAGACTATTTAGCCCCATCGCCCACAGGCTGCCGTCGGATTTAAGAAACAGGCTGTGATCAGCACACCCTCCCGGCGCAATATTGGTCACCGTCAGCGCGGCCTGACCCGTCAAGGCGTGCAGGAGCAGCGCAACCAAACTGAGTTTAAGGATGGATTTCACATTTGCCGTGTTGGCCATAGCGTTGAATTGACTGTCGCTGGCCGCTTTTGCGATTATCTCTGCCCGCGCTCGGATTTGCAAACCGTTTCGCAACCCCAAACCCGATTTTCAGCGCCTCCACCACGTTCCGCGCCGTTTTTCGCCCCCCAGACGAGCCGGAAAGGGTCAGTCCTAGAAAAATGACATTTTGGGTTTGACGACGGGCCAGTGTTTTAATCCCAAGGGTTGAACGTTTTGGCGTGGCGAAAATCTTTTCCGTTGCGCGTGGCGACAATCAGATCGTTCCGCACCGCCATGGCGTCAATCAAACTGTCCCATAACGCTTGCGGCTGGCGTTTGACTTGATTGGAATGTTTCAGCCGTCCCCAAGTCCGCGAAGTTTCAGCGTCCCACACCATCACCAGCTCCCCAAAATTCCGCAGAAAATCGTCCAGCCGGGAATTGATTTGAACTTTGCGGGCCTCGCTGGGGTCGGCTTCCGCGCCTTCCTGGATTTCCGCAATCACCGGCGAGGGCACAAGCCAGCCCCCTCGTTCCAGAAAGGCGACCACGTTCGCATCCGGGCCTGGCTTCCACCATTCGGACAGGACGTTGTTGTCCAGAAGGTATTTCATTTGCGCGGCAGGAATGTCACCGGCCCGATGGCGCGTAGAGCCGCCGCCGCCTTCTTCCAGTCAATGGCTTGAACACGTTGCAGCTTGTAACGCGGTTCGCCATGCTCCGTCAAAATGACCTCTTCGCCCTTGTCCGCCGCGCGGACAACCCGCGAAGTATCCCGCCGTAACTCCGTCAATGTTGCTTCCATGAAGCTAAAATACACACTTTTCACACTCGCACAAGCTTTATGCGGACACTTGTTCTGATGGGCGACTGGACGGGATTTTTGGGCAACTCGCCGGACGACTCTCCGACCCCGGTTTTTTAGGCGGAAAACGGACGTTCGGAGTCCAATAAAAAATTTCCTGTGGCTGATTCAAATAGTTTACGACCTCCCTCAACCCGGCCTTCTCCCCAAGGAGAAGGAGAATCGTTCGCCGTCTCCATGAAAATTCGCGCGACTGGATTTGCCGGACGCTCATTCGCACAACCAAAACCGGCCAATTGCCATTTCCTCTCCCCGGGGAGAGGATAAAAGGTGAGGGCGGGCGTATAACACAAATCTCATTCACCCCGGTCGTCCACTCAAAATGATTTCAGGAAACCGCGTTCCCGTCCGCCAGCACCCAGTCGGGTTTGATTTCCTCGTCAAGCGATGTTGGTGCGAAGTTGGCCAGAAGTTTTCGCTCGGCCAGAATGCCAATCATCGCCGCGTTGTCCGTGCAAAGACTTTTTTCCGCAAGTTGCAGTTCGAAACCTTCGCGCTCGCACGCGCGCGCGAGTTCGCGACGCAAGGCGCGATTGCAGGTGACGCCGCCGGAGGCGGTCACACAACGGACATGGTTTCGATTCGCGGCGCGGATGGTTTTCTTCACGAGCACTTCAACTATGGCCGCCTGGATGCTGGCGCACAAATCACGCAAACGTTGCGCATCATCCGGCAAGGCTGGATTATCTCGCAGAAAATAGCGCACGGACGTTTTCAAGCCGCTGAAACTGAAGTCGTCGCTTGCGTCATGAAGCAACGGTCGCGGGAAATCATATGCCTTGGGGTTCCCCTGCTCTGCCAGCCGGTCAATTTCCGGTCCGGCGGGATACGGCAATCCCATGAGCTTGCCGGTTTTGTCGAAACATTCGCCCGCCGCGTCGTCCACCGTCGAGCCGAGCACGCGATGTTTCAATTCGGATTCCACTCGCACGAGCATCGTGTGCCCGCCACTGACGATGAGCGAAACGTTCGGCTGAAAGGAGCCGAAATCGGCGAAGCCAAGCGTGCTGCCAGCATCTTGCTGGCAGACTAAATTGTTCTGCCGGCAGGATGCCGGCAGCACATTGGAAGTGGAAATCCACGGCGAATACAAATGCGCTTCGTGATGGTTGATGCCCATGAATGGTTTGCGCAAGGCAAACGCGATGGCTTGCGCGGCCTTGAATCCAATGAGCAAGGCCATCGGCAAACCCGGCCCTTGCGTGGCAGCAACAGCGTCGAGTTGTCCCGGTTGCACTCCCGCTTCGTGCAGCGCGATTTGCACAACGGGAATCAAATTCCGCAGATGTTCCCGTGCGGCAAGTTCCGGCACGACGCCGCCGTATTCAGCGTGCAACTTGATTTGCGAGGAGACGGCGCTGGACAAAACCCTGCCGTCGCGCACGACGGCGGCGCTGGTTTCATCACAGGAACTTTCAAGAGCCAGCAAGGTCATGGAAAGTTAGAAGGTTTTTCAACGTTTCCGGCAGGTTCATCCCCGGGGCAAAGTATCGATGACCAAGCCCTAAACCATAATGACTAAAAAATTTCCAAATGACCCAATGACCAACACGCCAGCCAGGCTGCTTATTCGAGCTTGGGGCTTCTTTCGTCATTATGGTTTAGGAATTAGTCATTCCGCAACGCGGCATGGTTTCGTCATTCGTCATTCCACGGCAAACTTATTTGGCCGCCACTTTTGCCGCTCCATCCGCGCGTCCGCTATAAAGCATGATGCCCTTGAGCAAATCCCGGGCGCGTTCGAGTTGGATGTCATGGACGTTTTCGATGCTGACGCGATTGGTGGCATTAAGCGATTCCAGACCGCCCAGCGTGCGTTTCAGCACCAAAGCCGCCTCCTGTTCCTCGGTCATGGGCACTTCGATGTCCGGCGTGATGCCATGCTGGTGAATGACCTTGTGACTGGGCGTGTAATATTTGGCGGTTGTGAGTTTCAGCGCCGAGCCGTCATCGAGCAGAAAAATGCTCTGCACCGAGCCTTTGCCGAAGGTTTTCTCGCCGAGAATGACCGCGCGGTGCAAATCCTGCAAACAGCCGGTGACAATTTCCGCCGCGCTCGCGCTGCCGAGATTGACCAGCACGACCATCGGCATTGGGGAACCATCCTGGTTGGCAAATTCATCGCCGCTGCCGGCGGCGCGGCGGACGGAATTCTGGCCCGGATCGCGTCCTTCGGTGGTGACGACCAACTGGCCGCGGGGCAGAAATTTTCCGCAAACCTCCACCGCCTCATCCAGCAAGCCACCGGGATTCCAGCGCAAATCAATAATCAATGCCTTCATCCCCTCCGCCTTCAGTTTGTTCAAGGCGGCTTCGAGTTCTTCGCCGGCCTTGTCGCCGAATTCCGTGATGCGGACGTAGCCGATTTTGTCGTCGCCGAGCGGGAACTCCTTTTTGCCGTTGATGTCCTTGACCATGTCCATCTTGATGATGGCGCGCGTGAGCGTGAAATCCTTCACCAGGCCCGACGACGGACGCTGAATGGTCACCGTCACCTTCGTGTCCGGCTCGCCCCGAAGCATTTTCACCGCGTCCGGCAACGACATTTTCTCAGCGCTCT
>DLMG01000257.1:0-147 GCA_002479245.1 Verrucomicrobia subdivision 3 bacterium UBA7542
CCGGCGCGCATTTCCTGGCAGAGCCGCCGCAGCGCGCCCTCGAGCGGGATGCCGTCGCGCAGCATCGCGGCCAGTTGTTGGTTGAAGAAGGCAAATTCGTCCAGTTTCATAGGCCGAATACTCTTTGGTATTCTGCTTGATTGGACA
>DLMG01000257.1:282-9018 GCA_002479245.1 Verrucomicrobia subdivision 3 bacterium UBA7542
GCCGGATTTTCGCGCGCATCGCCTCGTCCACCCGCAACCATTCCACCAGCGGCACCCGGCCCTGATAGCCGGTGCGCAAACAGGCATCGCACCCGGTGCCGCCGCACGCGGAACACAATTTGCGGATAAGCCGCTGGTTTAAAACCAGTTCGACCGCGCTTGCCACGGCGGAATGGTCGGCGCACATAACGAGCAGCCGCTCGAACACCCCCCGGCATGACCCGGCGTGTAACGTGGAAATCACCAGATGGCCCGTCAGCCCGGCGCGCACGGCCAGTTGCGCGGTGGCTTCATCCCGAATCTCGCCGATGATGAGCACTTGCGGGTCCTGCCGCAGTAGATGCCGCGCGGCGCGGGCGAAATCGAGGCCAATGGCTTCGTTCACCTCGGTTTGCATCGTGCCGGGAACAATCTGTTCCACCGGGTCTTCGACGGTGATGATCTGGCGTCCACCGGGTTCGACGAGATGGCGGAGGCAGGCATAAATCGTAGTGGTCTTGCCGCTGCCAGCCGGACCGGTGAGGAGCAGCAGGCCGGTGGATTGGCGAAGAAATTGTTCCAATTCGGCGACCGCGATGGCGGGCAGGGACAATTCGCGGAGCGATATGGCCGGGGACGAATTGAAAAGCCGCAGGACAATTTTTTCCCCGGTCACGGTCGGATAAGTGGCCACGCGGATGTCGTTTTTGCTGCCGAGGTCGTCGCGCGCAATGCGACCGTCCTGCGGCAACGAATCCTGATACGTCTTCAGCCGCGCCAGGAATTTGATCCGGCCAAAGACGCGATCCGCCACGTCGGCCGGAAGTTCAGTGCCGGGAGTGATGATGCCATCAAGGCGGAAACTGACCTCGGCGGTCTTGCCGCGCATTTGGAGGTGGATATCGCTCGCGCCGGCGCGTTCGGCCTGATGGACCAGTTGCTCCAGAACTTTCGGTGCATCGCCGTTTTGGTTTTCCTCAACCATCATGGCCTTTCAAAAGGATGTTCCAATCGTTGGACAAGGCCGCTTCAGTTTCGTTACACGACAAATTTGACCGGCCGGTTTCAGAACGCATCCGACTGCCACCGCACCTCTCTTCCGTAGCCGCCGACGTGAGTCGGCGCTGACTTTCTTTGGACTCAAAGTGCGCGGACTGACGTCCGCGGCTACGAGGTTGATGAGCAGAAGCCCTTTGGCGAATGAGCGACTTCTGCCTTCTTCCTTCAAAAATAATCCGGCTCGTTTCCGGCCTTCCATTTGATGTTGCAACCGACGCTGGGCGCTTGAAACGCTGAAGTGGTTTTCCCCGCGAGCACGGCGTCGAGCGCCGCGCGCAAATCCTTGCCGGTGACGGGAATTCCATTTCCGGGCCGGCTGGCATCGAACTGGCCGCGATAAACCAATCGCCGTCCCCGGTCGAAAAGGAAGATGTCCGGCGTGCAGGCGGCGTGATAGGCTTTGGCGACGGCCTGTGATTCATCGTAAAGATACGGGAACAAATAACCGGCGGCTTTGACTTCGGCGGCCATTTTTGCCGGGCTGTCGTCGGGATAATTCGCCACGTCGTTGGAATTGATGCCGACGATGGCCGCGCCGCGCGGCAGGTAATCGTGCGCCAGTTGCGCGAGCCCGGCGCGGATATGCTGCACGTAGGGGCAATGGTTGCACATGAAAATGACGAGCAACGCGGGTTTGTCCTTGAAATCCGCGAGCGAGACGGTTTTTCCGTTGGTGTCCGGCAACCGAAAATCGGGCGCTGTCGTGCCGAGCGGCAGCATGGTGGAAGGGGTCAGTGACATGCGGGGAATTTGGCGCGGGGCCGGGAATTTCGCAAGTGTCGAAGTTTAAGTTTGTTTACCGGCACCGGGGCGGCTTTCATGGGGCGAACACGTGAAGAACATTGTCTATTTCGATCTCGAAACGCAAAAGTCCGCCGACGAAGTGGGCGGCTGGGGCAACATCGCCCGCATGGGCATGAGCATCGGCGTGACGTTCAGCACCGGGCGCGGCGATTACAAAATTTACGGCGAGAAACAGGTGGACGACCTCCTCAAGGATTTGCAGCGCGCCGATCTCATCGTCGGTTTCAACATTTTGCGGTTCGATTACGAAGTGTTGCACGGTTACACGACATTTGATTTGAGCCAGTTGCCGACGCTCGACCTGATGGTGGATTTGCAGAACAAACTGCAACACCGGCTGTCGCTGGATTCGATTGCGACGGCGACGTTCGGCGTGGAAAAGACCGCCGAAGGCCTGCAGGCCATCCGCTGGTTCAAGGAAGGCAAGCTGGCGGAAATCGCCGAATACTGCTGCTACGACGTGAAAATCACAAAATTGGTCCACGAATACGGCCAGCAACGGCGGCAGGTGCATTATCACAATCGCTTCGGGAAAAAGATGACCGTGCCGGTGAGCTGGTGATAAGAAATTTCAAGTTCCCAACTTCTGGATGCGTCAATCCCCGGATTGCAGAAGCAAGTAGGACGATGCCCTAAAGATAAACGGCTTGGAATTTTGAATTGTTCCCGCCGGTCATTTGGGATTTTGTTTGAGGTTGTGAATGGCCCGCTTGGCGGCAAAAGCCGCCTGCAATGATTTTGCGGACTCGGCATCCTTTTCCTTTTTGTGATCGCTGTCTCTCAACCCCAGGTCAATGTAATCGTAGCTTAAACGTTCTTCGTGAATCTTGTCTTCATGGTTTCTGAAAAAGGCATCCAGGTTTTCCTGCAGTGCCGCATCATTGGTAAATCCCAGGCTTTGCATTTCCACCGCCAGGACCCCAATTTCTGTCTTCGCCCAACTGGCGAACTGCCGCAACAGCTCTTCCTGCGTGTCCCTTTGCGCCTTGGTTTCATCCGCATAGCCTGACGGTTGATCCAGGACCCTTTTCAAACGCGCGTCAATTTTATCCAGGTCGTCGTTTATCTTGTGTAGGTTCTTTGCCTCAAGTCCCTTTTGCGCTTCGAGTTTGATTTGCGCCTCAAATTGTTTCTGCACTTCTTCTTCCTTCTGCGCTTTGCGGGCCTTTTGTACGTCCACTTGTTTCTGGGCCTGAAGTTCCTGGATGATCCGGTCTTTTTCCTGCAAGTTCACGAACAGGCGGACGATGAAGCACGCCAGCGCGAGAGTAATCAGGAGATTCAACACCAAAATAAAGATATGACTGGGCTTCATGGATTTCCGAATCGCTTTGGGAAAAAACAGCTTTCTAAAATCAGAGTAAAGACAAAAGTGTCTCATGCTTGTTTTTTCACGGAAAACGAGCCAAAATGAGCAAAATCGGGTCCGGTGGGAGTACTTCCGCCCCTCCGGGAAATGACCGAATCCCGTCAACCCATTGCCAACCTTGGCGATTAGCCGAAAGCGTCAGAATCGCTTAAATTCCGCAGCTTCCCTTCTCCGGTGCCTTTTCGCCGCCTTCAAAGTGCAACAAGAATAATTTTTTCGCGGTTTTTTCAAGAAAATTCCCACGCGAAAAATTTGCGGCAAATTTATTCCTGCCAAAAAAAACAGCCATCGGTTAGTTCCGCACTCGCGGTTTGTCATCGGAGGCCAGTTTGCGCCGTCACGGTGTTTGCGGTTGGAGCAAAGCCGGCTGATAAGACTTGAGCCGTGTGCGGATGGACTTTGCGAGCGTGGTGTTACCTTGGACCATGGCCAAGGCCAAGGCTTGTTGGAGCTGGGTGATGGCTTCATCCCATCTCCCTTGCTTGGCCAGCGCGATCCCTAAATTACAGTGGGCTTCGGCATAATCGGGTCGGAGTTGGAGCGTCCGCTCGTAATGTTGAATGGCTTCATCCCATCTCCCTTGCTTGGCCAGCGCGAAGCCTAAATTATTGAGGGCATCCGCGTAATCGGGTCGGAGTTGGAGCGCCCGCTCGTAATGTTGAATGGCTTCATCCCATTTCCCTTGCTTGGCCAGGGCGAAGCCCAAATTATTGAGGGCATCCGCGTAATCGGGTTTGAGTTGGAGTGCCCGCTCGAAATGTTGAATGGCTTCATCCAACTTCCCCTGGTCGGCCAACGCGATGCCTAAATTATAGTGGGCTTCGACGTAATCGGGTTTGAGTTGGAGCGCCCGCTCGAAATGTTGAATGGCTTCATTCGACTTCCCCTGGTCAGCCAACGCGATGCCTAAATTATTATGGGCTTCGGGGTAATCGGGTTTGAGTTGGAGCACCCGCTCGTAATGCTGGATGGCTGCATCCAACTTCCCCCGGGCGGCCAGCGCGATGCCTAAATTATTGTGGGCTTCGGTGTAGTCCGGGTCGAGTTGGAGCGCCCGCTCGTAATGCTGGATGGCTTCATCCAACTTCCCCTGGGCGGCCAGCGCGGCGCCTAAATTATTGAGGGCATCCGCGTAATCGGGTCGGAGTTGGAGCGCCCGCTCGTAATGTTGAATGGCTTCATCCAATTTCCCTTGATTGGCCAGCACGACGCCTAAATTAACATGGGCTTCGGGGTAATCGGGTTTGAGTTGGAGCGCCCGCTCGAAATGTTGAATGGTTTCATCCAAATTACCTTGCTTTAAAAGAGTCGTCCCCAGGTTGTTGTGCGCCAACCAACAATTTGGATTCCGAGTGATGGTTGTGCGCCAAAGGGTTTCGAGGTTGGCATACATGCCACACTGCCGCCAGGTCAGGGGGCCCAACACCGCCAATACCATGACTGCAAACCCATAAATCACCCACCGCAGCCGCAGTTGTTCAGCCGCTCCACTCCCCAGCGCCGCTGCCAGCGCCAGCGGCCCCAGACTGGGAAGATAAACCCAGTGATCACACACAAACGAGTAACGCATGAAATACGCGTTCATAAACCCCAGCACCGGAAACAACGTGCCGACAAAAAAGAGCAGCGCTGTTATCGGTCCACGCCCAAGGCGCGCTCGCGCCAGCCAGAGCCCCAGTATTGTCCCCACCGCCGTCACCGGATAGAGCCATTGCCACCACACGCCGGGATTGGGTTGCCAGCGTGGGTAAACAAAACAGAGATGGGCTGGCCAGAACAATTTACCGAGGTAAAACCAGAAGGCCCGGCCTGCAACCAGACAGCGTTGCGTGAAGGTCAGGGCAAAATCCGGCCCTTGGGCCCCCACGTGGTTTTTTTCCAGCCAGGCCGTCAGGGTACACAGGCCGAGGGCCAGGGCGAAGAAGGGCAGGGTCGGTAACACTTCCACCCGCCAACGGATTTGTCCGCGCTTCCACCAACCAATCAGCAAAATGGCCGCCGGCAGGGAAAAGGTCGTGGTCTTGGCCAGCAGCGCCCCCAGAAACAAGACAAAAGCCAGACCGTAAAAAAGTGCCGCGTGCCGCGGGTGACGTGCCGGGTCAGGAACCGGACCGATGGCTGCGGTTCGTGTTCCCGTTCGCTGGTCATCGGTCACCCACGGCGCAAACCGTTCGTAAGCCAGGAGGGCCGCGAGGTAAAGAGCCTGGGAGAGCACGTTCTTGCGTTCGGTGATCCAAGCGGCGGATTCGACCATGACCGGGTGGAGGGCGAAGAGGGCCGCGGCCAGCCAGGCGCCTGGCAGTTGGAGCCGGAGCAACAGCCGCCAGAAGAGCAGGGCGGCCAGGGCGTGCAGCAGAACGTTCTCCACGTGATAGGGCGGCGTCCAGAACTTCCAGAGTTGATAGTCCAGCCAGAAGGTCGTGCCCGAGAGCGGGTAATATTGTTGCAATGCCGTGAGATGAAACCACATCGTGCGCAACCCCGAAAGACCATGCAACAGTCCGGACATTTGCGTGGTCCATGAGTCATCGTCCCCGACGAAACCGCCGCGCAAGGCCGGCAGGTAGGCCAGGAACGTGGTGGCGATCAGGAGGAGGCCAAGAAACCAAGGCTCATGCCTTGAAGATTGTGAATTGGACACACCGCCGTCCGGCGGCTTGGCTTTCACGCTTGGTAGCGGTGAACCGACGGCTAAAGCAGGTTCGTCAGCAGGGCGTTCTCGCTGTCGCTTCATCCAGGACGAACTTAAGAAAAGTTCGGTTTAAGTCACGGTTAAATTTGAAAAATGACGTGTATCATTCGCAACGGTCATGCGAGGAATTTAGCGCGCGTCGTCCACGATGGCTTGAGTACTCTTTGTGCCGATGGATGGTTGGTTGACTGTTTTTTTGTTTTCATTTGCTGCCTTTCGCTGCCTTGAAAAGCAACCGAAGAAGACCGGAAGGGGCCGAAGTGAGTCCAAGTTGAAAGCGGACTAAAATGCCCGCAAACACTTGTTTTTATGGGCCAAGCCCTGACTTTGGGACAAAAAACAATTTGGTGCCCACGACAGGACTTGAACCTGTACGGTGTTACCCACTAGAACCTGAATCTAGCGCGTCTGCCAATTCCGCCACGTGGGCCCAATGATTCGACGGCCATTCTAATACGCGCCCGTCAGCCTCCGGGCAAGTTAAATTGAAGAACCCCCGCAGGCGGAGCGCCGGCCTCCGGCACGGCTTGAAGATGCTGGCGTTCACTCCCGCGATGTGCGGAATTGTTCGGATGACACGCTGAAGCGTGAACTCCAACCTGTCGGGCCGGACCAACCTTCGCCCGGAAGCTTCGGCGCGGCAGGGGCCGGCGCTCCCATCAGTCCGGTCCCAAACAATGGCATTCAGTCGAGGTCGGGTTTGATGCTTTCCAATTCCAGCTTGAGCGCGTGCAGCGACAGGTTGATGTCGCGGATGAACGCGACGAGTGACGCGAACAGCGAACTCATGCAGGCGATGAAAATGAGGCTGGCGGGCAGTCCGGCTTCCCATTGGATCAGTGCGGTCACAAACAGCGTGATGATGAGCGCCGACGCCAGCAGCGCGCTGAGCGCGGCGAGGGTGATGCTCAAACGAATCATCCGCGCGCGACGGTAAAGGATGGCCACTTGTGCCAGCACCTGCGCGCGTTCCTCGTCCGTGCGCTTCGACAGTTCCGCTTTCAGCAACCGGGAGCGGTCAATGGCCCGCCCCAATCGGTTGGTCATCGTGAGCAGCAGCAGCCCGACACCGGAAATGAGAATGACCGGACCGATGGCCACCTGGAGCATCGGGATGATTTTTTCAAGCGAGGTCAGTGGCATATTTCAGTTAATCGAAGGTGTAGCGTAGTCGAAATCCAAGGCTTGAGGCAAGAACCGGCAAATAACGGTAACGGTACGTTTTGAAATTGGCTATTAACGCCAATAGGGAGTTAGCTCATCCACCCCTCATTTATTAAGACACGGACCAAACACCCCGAGAACACACCCCACCCAATACCATGCCAAAGCGCTATTACCGCTTGCTTCAGGGAAATCGGGAGGGGGAGTTTCCCACCAGTTTTTGATAATTCCCACCATAGCATAATTTTTGGCGGGAGGAGTGACCACAGATGCCTGTTGTTCTTGTGATGGCTTAACCGACGCACAGCCAACACAGATAAACAAGCCCCCGGCCACAACCATCCAATTGACCATTAACCGTTTCATGCGGTTGAAGCTTAATGGAGCAAATATCAGGCTCATTTGCCTTAAAATCAAGGCAACAGCCCAACGATTTCCTCCAAGCTCCAAACATGGTCTATGATGCCCGCTTCCATCCCCGGGCGCTGGAAATCATTTTGTCATTCGCGCTTCGTTATTCTTTAGGCATTATGGTTTAGGCATTCGTCATTCCATGGAGATGTACCTTTCACGGCGACACCTCCGGCAGGATTTTACAATTTCACCCACTTGCCTTTTTGAGAGGATTCCTCGACCGCCGCGAGCACGCGCTGGTTTTTCAAGCCGTCCTCGAACGTCGGGTGGACTGGTTTTCCTTCGACGCAGGCGTTCACAAAATCGGCGACCGTGTGAATGAACGTGTGTTCGTAGCCGATGCCGTGTCCCGGCGGCCACCAATGGCCGACATACGGTTGCACGCCATCGCGCTCGGTCACGAGAATGTCGCGAAAACCCCGCCGGTCCTTCAGGTCATCACCATTGTAATATTTCAGCCGGTTCATGTCCTCAAAATCAAAATAGATCGAGCCTTTGCTCCCGTTGATTTCGATTGCGATGTGGTTCTTGCGGCCGAGCGCGTAGCGTGTGGCTTCCACGTTCGCCAGCACCCCGTTTTCCATCCGGCCGATGAATATGGCGGAGTCCGGCACGGTGACCCTGCCCATCTTGCGCGCGCCCTTGGCCAGCGCATCCGCCAGCGGCCGTTCCGGTATAAACGTGTTCAGCAAGCCGCAGACTTGCTCGAATTCGCCGACGAGGTAACGCCCCAAATCAATGACGTGCGAATTGATGTCGCTGTGGACACCGCAGCCACTGGTCTCCTTTTGCAGACGCCAGTCCAGTGGAAATTCCGGGTCGGCCAGCCGGTCCTGCGCGTAACGCGCGCGAAAATGAAAAATCCGGCCCAGTGCGCCCTCGCCAATCATCCGCTTCGCCAGCGCGATGGCCGGGATGCGCCGGTAATTGTGGCAGACCATGTGGACGACCTTCGCCTTGTTCGCGGCGGCGACCATCGCCTCGGCCTGCTTGACGTTCAACGCGAGCGGCTTTTCGCACAAGACGTGCTTGCCGTTTTTCACCGCGGCAATCGCCATTTCCGCGTGCAAATGATTCGGTGTGACGATGTCCACGATGTCAATCAGCGGCGACTCGACGATTTCATGCCAGTCCGTCGTGGCTTTTTGCCAGCCGAGTTGCGCGCGTGCCGCCTGCACTCCGGCGGCATGGCGTCCGCAAATCGTGTGCAACTCGACGTTGGCCTTGAGATGGAAGAAACGGGGTGCCTGCCGCC
>DLMG01000134.1 GCA_002479245.1 Verrucomicrobia subdivision 3 bacterium UBA7542
GCCGCAATCGCGCATTTCAGGCTGGGGCTGACGGCGTTGAAAATCATTTCGCGCAGACCGGCGAGCGACAGAATCAAAAATAAAATCCCCGATACAAAAACGGTTCCGAGCGCAACCTGCCAACTGTTGGTAAAACCAGCGGCGGCGGCGGCGGGGATGGCCGAAAACACAAAGAAGAAATTTTCGCCCATGCCCGGCGCCTGTGCGATGGGATAACGCGCCAGCAACGCCATGAGCGACGTGGCCAGCGCGGCGGCGAGACACGTGGCCGTGGTCACCGCGCCGAAATCCATGCCCGTCGGCGTCCCGAACATGGCGCCCGACAACACCGCCGGTTGCACGACGATGATGTAGGCCATCGTCAGGAACGTCGTCACGCCAGCCAGCAGCTCAGTGCGAGCGGTGGTTTTGTTTTCCGAAAGTCTGAAATTTTTTTCGAGCATGGCCTTCTTTTTGAAGCCAATGATTCATGGTTTCAGTCTGCGATGCGCTGCCAGGAAGCGTTCCACACGTTTCGCGTCAATGGGATTTGCCCAGTGCCCGCCTTGTTTGAATTCCGAGCCGACAATGAATCCATCCGCTACCGCAAAGTATTTATCCAGATTTGCCGCCGTCACGCCGGAGCCGAGATAGGCCGGCAGCCGCGTTTTCTTTTTCACGGCTAGCAGATCGGACTGCTGCGGAGCGTCGCCTGTCACCATGCCGGTCACGATCACGGCGTCGCCGCGCATGAATTCCACCGCGTGTGCCGTTTCGCCGATGTCAACGTCCGCCGTGATGGCGTGCGAGCTGTGCTTCTTTTTCACGTCCGTCCAGACTTGCACGCCATCCGCGCCAATGCTGCGCCGGAAGCGAAGCAACTCTGCTGCAGACGATTGAATGAAGCCTTCGTCGGCCACATGCGCAAAAGCAAAACCTTCGGCGCGGATGAAATCCAGCCCCGCCGCGTGCGCCACGGCCATCGCCTCGAGATTCGCACCCGCGAGAATCTGCACGCCGCACGGCAGCTTCGCCGTCTCCTTCACCGCGCGCCCGATGATAGCCATCGCGGCGACGATTTCCGGTCCGACGCGCCCGCGCAGATACGGCGTGTCGTGCATGTTTTCGATCATCACGCCGTGAACACCCGCTTCGCGCAACAACTTCGCCTCGCGCACGGCGAGCCTTTCGATTTCCGTGAGTGACAATTTGCTTGCTGGCGTGCCGGGTAAGGCGGCGATGTGAATCATGCCGATGACCGGCTTGGGCGAAGCGAACAGTTTGTCAGGCATGGATGGCATGGAAAATTATTGGGAAATGGAATTTGCTGTCACGGGATCAGCTTCAGTATTTTACGGTGGCGTGATGATCGGAATTAGATCGCGTCCGTTCCGGCGATACACGGCGAAATCCGCACGGTCCAGAGTGATCACCTGCGAATCCCGCATCAATTCCGTCATGCGCACGATGCAGGCGTCCGCCAAATCCATGTCGCGATCGGCGTATTTTTTCAGCAGTGCCAGCACGGCGGCGGTCTGCTCCGACAGGTCAAAGTGCAGGATGATTTCTTCCGCCTGAATCATTTCCACGATGGCGGCGGGTTGGCCGGTGAGCGCGGCGGCCTCGGCCATCGCTTCGGGACAGGAATAAAATGGCGGGCCGAGCCGTTCCAAAATGCCACACGCCCAGCGGTGATGCGCATCCTGCCGGTTGAGCAGCCCAATGAGCGGACCGGCATCGAGGATGTTTTTCATGCGCGTTTTTTGCCCCACTGCCGGCGATACGCCTTGTTGGTGCTCAAATCCGCCGGGCCGCGCATCGCGCCGGCGTAACGCCGCATGACCGACAGGCCGCCGCCGCGTTGCAGCCGTGCGGCCAACGCCTGCCGCGCGATTTCGCCCTTGGGCAGGCCGGTTTGTTGCGCCTCCGCGTGCAACGCATGCGCTAGTTGCTCGCCGAGCCGGATGGTCAAGGTGTCATTCATGGGGTAATTGTAATACAATAATGACAAAAATGCAATACACTATGATTCTTGCGATTTGTCTTCGTAATCTTCAAGCACTTTATCTGACAAATGTTCAAGGTGTTGTAGTTTGCGCAAATCCGCAACATTGTCGTAAGAAAGGTAAGTGCAGATGTCCGACAACGCGCCTCCTTCAAGCAATGCGAAAACAGGCCGACGGATTTCTTGGAATACCTTTTCACGTCTTGAAGCTGGGGCAACGATGTGCAATTTAATTTTTAGGTTCGGTTGCATTGCAAGCAAATCCGCCATACGAAGAATGCCGGAATAGATTGATGTGGTGTGTTCAACTTCAAAAGCTCTCACAATCGTCCGCTTCTTGAGCCAAAGCACATCAATCTGCTCAATTGTTTTCATTGTGGTCAGGTCGAATCCGACTGGGAGTTCATCGAGCAGGACGCCGTGATCTGGCTTCCATTTTGTCAGCACTCTGCCCCGGTCAGCACGGGGCAGCCAGATTTGAAAACCCATTCTCGATCCAATTTCTGCAAGGGCGGCTTGAATTTGGAGAGATTCCCGCATCTCGCCTTCGTTAGCCGACTCGTTCTTTTCAGTCTTGGCATTTGGAGGAATAGTAACAATCACTTGCTGGTCTGTTCGCTTGACAATGTCCTCCGCGTGCCAGAGATTCCAGACTGGTTCCGAATACAAAAACTGGCATAGCGTCCGCGCAGAACCCGCAAGACCAAGAGCACGAGTGGCCTCTTGAATCGATTCATTACTATGTGCAATCTGCTTTCCAATCGAAGCCGAAGCCCCATCAAAGGGCAACTTTATCTCCAGAAAGTCCATGAGAGCTTTTCGGTGCTTCATTGATACTGCGGACAAATTCTTAAACGGGTCATACGCTGCGAGCAGGGCGTTCAGCACATTTCCACTTTCACCAGTAAGCCGATTTTTCCCGGCTGCATTTGCGATGTAAAGCTCATTAATCAATTGGGCTTTGCGATCAACGTCAGCCTCCTTGAAAATCGAACCCACCAAACTTGCGAGCTTTTTATCAGAGTGAAGAATGTTAAAAAGTTTCCGCCAGACGTTTTGTGGAACCATCACCTTGGCAACGACCTCACTGCCTTTGGTTTTGCCTTTTCCGCAATAGTCGAGAATGCGAATGATGGCGTCGCAGTCGTCGTCGGAAATTATTTCCTTTCCCGGAGCAAGCACCTGCTCCGACCAGAACCGCCTGAAATCCGCGCTTTGCTTTTGCCAAATCCTGTCTTTTGCCGCCGAATCGTAGCTTTGGACAAATTTAGAAATGAGTTCTTGAACCAAGCTTTTATTCATAACGATTTCGCACGTTACTAACGGATTAACGCGAAAACAAAATCATTTTTGTTTTTGAATCGCCATCCAAATTGCCTCACTGGTCGCGGGCACGGCGAGCGCGACTTCGCCTTTGCCGGAGCCAAACGCAGCCACGGCATCGCGAATCGCCTCGCGCACGGAAATCGCCAGCATGAAAGGCGGTTCGCCAACGGCTTTGCTGCCGTAAATCACATTTTTTTGTGTCGCGTTCTTGAGCAGCGTCACGTTGAAAATCTGCGGCGTGTCGCCGACGGACGGGATTTTGTACGTGTCCGGCGAGTGCGTCATCAGTTGGCCCTCGTCATTCCACTTGAGTTCCTCGGTCGTCAGCCAGCCCAGGCCCTGCACAAAGCCGCCTTCGATCTGCCCGCGATTGACGCCTTCATTCACCGAGTCGCCCACGTCGTGCAAAATGTCCACACGCAATACCCGGTGCATGCCGGTGAACCCGTCCACTTCCACTTCCGTCACCGCCGCGCCGCAGGCGAAATAGTGGAACGGCCTGCCCCGGCCCGCCGCGCGATCATAGTGAATTCCCGGCGTGGCATAATAACCCGTCGCCGACAAACTCACGCGCGCGAGGTAGGCCTGCTTCACAACCTCAGCAAAGGAAACCTTCGCGTCTGGCAGCTCGCGATGGAAAACAAATCCGTTGGCAAAAACCAAATCTTCCGTAGCAGCCGACGTGAGGAGGCTCTGATCAATTTGGGATTTTAGTTTGAGCCTCGTTACCTCGGCTGCTACCAAGTTGAGTGCGACCGGCGCAAGCCGGGCGCGCAGAATGTCACACGCGTTCTTCACCGCCGCCCCGTTCATGTCCGTCCCTGCCGACGCCGCCGTGGCGGACGTGTTCGGCACTTTGTCCGTGCTGGTCGCCATCACGCGGATTTGCTCCGGCTTCACGCCCAATTCCTTCGCGGCAATCGCGGCGATGTTGGTGTGAATACCCTGGCCCATTTCGGTGCCGCCATGGTTCACTTGCACCGAGCCGTCCTGGTAAACCAGCACCAAAGCGCCCGCCTGGTTAAGATGCGTGACGGTGAAGCTGATGCCGAACTTCACCGGAGTCATGGCGATGCCGCGTTTGTGGTGCGGGTTTTCCCCGTTCCACTTCGCAATTTCCTTCCGCCGCCGCGCCAGGTGGCTCGTCCGCTTCAACTCGCGCCAGATCGTCCGAATGCGGTTGTCCCCGATTTCCTGGCCGTAAGGCGTCGTGTTCGTTTCGCCTTTGCCGCGATAAAGATTTCGCTCGCGAATCACTTCCGGTGACAGACCAAGCCGCCGCGCGATCCGGTCGAGAATTTCTTCCATGACCAACATGCCTTGCGGCCCGCCGAAACCGCGGAACGCCGTGTTCGACGACAGATTCGTTTTCGCCACCTGCCCTTGAAATTCCACCGCCGGGATGTAATAGGCGTTGTCGAGATGGAACAACGCGCGGTCGGTCACGGCCTGCGACAAATCCTGCGCCCAGCCGCCGTTCGACCAGAGATGTATCTTCGCCGCGCGCAACAAACCGTTTTCGTCAAAACCGACTTTAAACTTCGCCAGAAACGGATGCCGATGTCCGGTCAGCGCCATGTCCTGATCGCGATTAAAACGCACGCGCACCGGCTGACCCGTGTGATGCGCCGCCAGTGCGGCAAGCGCGGCGGGCATGGCAGCCTGCGTTTCCTTGCCGCCGAAACCGCCGCCCATGCGCGGCACTTGGACCACGACTTTGTTCGCTGGCAGATGCAGCACGTGCGCGACGACCGCCTGCACCTCGGACGGATGCTGTGTGGACGAAACCACAAACATCGAACCGTCCTCGCCCCGTTCCGCCCACGCGGCTTGGGTTTCGAGATAAAAATGTTCCTGGCCGCCCAGCTCAAACTCGCCTTCGAGCGTGGACGGCGCGTTGGCGAGCGCGTCGTCACAATTGCCGCGCCGGATGAAATTCGGTTCGTTGTGGAAGCTTTTTTCGGCGAGCGCCTGCCGCAAATTCAGGATGTGCGGCATAGGCTCATATTCAACAACCACTTTTTCCGCCGCTGCACGGCACGCCTCCTGTGTTTTGCCGACGACGAGCGCGACCATGTGGCCGTGAAACAAAACCTCCTTGTCCGCCAGCAGGATTTCGTCGCGCTTGGTGCCGATGTCGTTGAGTCCGGGGATGTCCTCGGCGAGCAACACGGCCCGGATGCCGGGCACCCGGCGCGCGGCGGAGGCGTCGCGCTTGAGAATCCTGGCATGCGCGTGCGGCGCGCAAACCGGCCAGACTTCGAGAAAGTTTTTTCCGGCGGGCGGATCGTCGGTGTAAACCGCTTCGCCGGTGACGTGTTTGTGCGCGCTCTCGTGGGGCGCTGGTTTTGTAGCAGCGGACGTGAGTCCGCTCTGACTTTTCAAAGGAGAATTGAGCCGACTCACGTCGGCTGCTACGGAATCGAAATAATACTTTTCCAGCAAACTCGTGACCAATCCGCTCCGATATTCCGCCGAGCCGCGAACATCGGAGATGGGTGTGAACTCCGTCCGCAAAATCGGCAGCACGTTTTCAATGGTTTCTTCGTTCCAAACCTTTCCGAGCAGCGCCGACTCGGTCTTCTTCGCGCGTGCGGGCATCGCCGCCACGCCACCGTAGGCCAGGCGCGCGTGGCGCACGACGTTCTGCTTGTCCAAATCCACCGTGAAGCAGGCGGCCACCGTGCTGATGTCCATCTCGCGCCGTTTGGAAACCTTGAACCACGAGCATTTGCGCGTAAGCCCCGGTTTTGAAATGCCGCGTGGCACGATGATGGTTTTCAAAATCTCGCCCGTTTGGAGCGCCGTCTTGCGATAGGCGACGAAGAATTCGCTGATGGGCAAAGTGCGTTCGCGTAGTGGCACAGGCATCTTGCCTGTGAGTTTGTTTTTTTGGTCTTCGGAAACACACAGGCTGGAAGCCTGTGCCACTATGACCACTTTCGCATCCAGCGCGAGCAACACCGGCGCGCTGTCGCCGATGGGCGAGGCGGTGACGAGGTTGCCGCCCATCGTGGCGCGATTGCGAATCAGACGCGAACCGAACACACGCAGCATGTCCCCGAGCGCGGGAAATTCCTCGGCCATTTCTTCTTCGATTTGCGTGAGCGTCACCGCCGCGCCGATGTGCCATTCGGTTTCGGTGGCTTTGATTTCCTTCAACTCGGCCACGGCTTCGACGGAAATAAGCGTCGGGAATTTCTGGTAACGTTTGGTGATATTGAGGCCGAGTTCCGTCGCGCCGGCAACGAGTTGCCCGTCGGGAAACTGTTGGAGCAGATTCAAAAGCCGGCCCAGCGAGGTTGGCCGGAAGAATTTCTCATTCCCAAATTCGTACTCGACACCGTCCAGCCCGGCGCCGGCCTTTTTCAGCCGTTCGGCGAACGTATCCTCGTAGCAGCAGACGTCAGTCTGCTCTGACTGATTTTGGTTTTTGTTTTGAGCCGACTTACGTCGGCTGCTACGGAAGGAGAACGCTTCAATGGCTGCGTCGCGAATCGGGCGGTAGCCGGTGCAGCGGCATAGATTGCCGCTGAGTTGATCGTCCAGTTCGTCGTACTTATGGATGTCGTCGCGGTAATACCCCTCGAAGAGCGACATGATGAAACCTGGGGTGCAGTAGCCGCATTGGGACCCGTGGCACTCGACCATTTTCCGCTGCACGGGATGAAGTCCCTGACCGGACGCGACGCCTTCAACGCTGACGATTTCACGCCCCGCCATCAGGCAGACCGGCACGAGGCAACTGTTGATGGCGCGATAACAAGGCCGCCCTTGAGCGTTGCGGTCAACCATGACGACCGCGCACGCGCCGCAGTCGCCCTCAGCGCAACCTTCCTTCGCGCCGGTTAGGCCGGAACGGCGCAGGAATTCAAGCAGCGTCGTGTTCGGAGAACAATGTTCAATCCTGACGGTCCGTCCGTTCAGGACGAATTGTAAAGCGACGGCCATAAAACGACTGGGCGCATGATACTCGAAAATGCTCCCGGTGGTAGCGAAAATTTCATATAACCGCCACGCTGTACCAGTTTGCCCGGAATGAGTGGACAAACCGGGCGAAATACGGTATCCGTCTGACGGAGCACGTCTGGTTTCAAATGACAGATATGTTGCTTCCAGCGTTTCAGGGATTCGTCAGGCGGAAGAATAAATTTCCAGTGGGTGGCGTGATGGTGATGCTGTTCGTGCCGTTGCTCGTGTTGATGGTATAGCTGCTCGTTGTCCAGCCCGCCGATGCAGCGAGATTGCCATTTTGCTGAAACGTGTAGCTGCCAGTGTTGGGCCAGGAGATGATGACGCTGTTGCCGGAATGAGCGATGGTCAGGTTGGGCAATCCTGCCGTTTGCACGACGGAAATGAGACTCCAGAAGCCGCCGGTCAGGGAATAATTGCCGCCAGTCATTGCGCCGCTGGCATCCGGCTGGCCGATGGTGCCGGTGACGGAATAAACGCCGCCCGTGCTCGTGCCGCCACCGCCGGCGACTTTATACCAGTCTATCGTGTAGCTCTGCGCGAAACTGATGACCGGAATTAGCAAGCCGAGCATTAGAATTGCCTTTTTCATGGTTGCCTCATTTCTTTTCTGCGAGCGATTGCACCAGCTTTTTCAAATCAGCCACGCTTTGTTTCAAGTCTTGGATCTCCGCATCTTTCTCATTCAACTTCTGGTTCAATCCCTGGATGGCCGCCAGTTCCACGCCGTCAAATTCCAGCGTGCCGATGCCTTTGTCATCGCGGCCGGGATAGAAGGCGTGTTTAAAATCCTGCGCCATCGGGCCGATGTTCGGCACATCAGAGTCTTTTTCCCATTTGTAATTCCATTGTTGAATCGGAATGGCGGCCAGCTTTTCCAGTACGGCTTGGCAATCCACCGGCACAATGTTCTTTTTGGCGTTGCGGTCGGAAATACTGATCCACTGGGTGCCATTCGCCAGCAATTTAACGCCTGCGGGATAAGCCCCGGAAAAAAACCAGGCGCCGCCCGTGGCCAGGACGGAAAATGAGTTTACCCCCTGAGACACGCCGGCACGGCTGCCGTCACCCCAGATAAACGAATTGTTATCGTTGGCTGTGGCGGATTGGCCTGCGGCAAAACTGCCTGTGCCCTTGGCCTGATTGTTGTAGCCCCCCGGAATGGTCGCATACTCGCCACTGCAGTTGTTTGATTCGCCGCCGCCCACCGTCGCATAGTAGGACCCGGCAAGATTGCCGAGCCCGCCCGCGACCGTGGAAGCCTGGCCGCTGGCAGTATTGCCGCTGTAAGAAGTGCCATCGTAGCCGCCGCCGCCAACGAAAGAGCCCGGACCGCTGGCTCGGTTGTAAGCGCCGCCGCTCACCGTCGCGTATGCTCCGCTGTTTGTATTCTCAAAACCACCGCCAATGGTTGCACCAAAACCGCTAATTAAATTTCCTGCCCCGCCGCCAATGGTCGCAGCTTGGCCGGGATTGTTGATTATATTTCCGTAACCGCCGCCAATGGTTGCCTCTACAAAGCCGCAGATATTGCCGTGCCCGCCGCCCACCGTCGCCCAGAGGGCGGTGGCTTGGTTGCCGAGCCCACCCGCGACCGTGGCCGCCGCGCCGGAGGCAGTGTTGCCGATGTAAGAAGTGCCATCGTAGCCGCCACCGCCTACGAACGAGCCTAGCCCGGTGGCTTGGTTGCCGTAACCGCCGCCCACCGTGGCATAGGTGTTGCCGGCAATGTTGCCCAACCCGCCGCCCACGGTGGTTGCATTTCCATTGGCCATGTTGCCCGCGAACGTGGTTCCATCATAACCGCCGCCGCCAATGAACGCTCCGATACCGTAGTTGATATTCTGATAGCCGCCGGCCACCGTCGAATACTCATTGCCAGCTTGGTTATCAGAGCCGCCGCCCACCGCCGCATGCTGGCCGGCGACGCTGTTGTTTTGGCCCCCACACATCGTCGCATATGTGCCGTTGGCGTAGTTGCCAATGCCGCCGCCAAGTGTCGCATAGTTGCCGTTGGCGGTATTCGCATAGCCACCGCCCACGGTGGCAGCCGTTCCGCTCGCGCTGTTTCCGTAGCCGCCGGCGATGGTCACAGCGTCAGCATAGGGACCCACGCTGTTCTGCCACCCTCCCACCACATTGGGGTTCCCGTAGTAGCCCGGCACCAGACGAAATGCCAGTGTCCCGTTGATATGAAGCTCCAAGGGCTGATTGTCAGTCGTGCCAAGGAAATCAACACCGGCCGTGGTGCCGCTGTTACCGGTAAGCGACCAGTTGTTGCTGCCACCACCACCGCCACCGGAGCTGGCAATCGTCAGCGTGTTGCCGCTGGGTGTGATCGTGACATTCGCCCCGGGCGCGAGGGTGACGGCGTCCTGCAAGTTATTGAGGCTCTTGACCACCGAGCTGCCCGCTATCCCCGCGCCGGTGACCGAGCCAGCCGCCACGCCATTGGCAGACACCGCCGAGCCGGCGCCGGAGGAATAAATCGCGTAGGGCGCGGGCGTCAACTGCTGGAGCGGAGCCAGCGCGGTGAAGCTGCCGCCACCGCCATTGGTCTCGACGCCGATCTGCAGCCACAGGGGCGGGCCGGTGAAAATGCCGGGGCCGAAGTCCAGCACGGAAGTGAACAGGCCGTTGGTAATCACCGTAGCAGTGTTCGTGAGCGTGCTGCCGACCTGGTTGACGCCATTGCTGTCGGTGAACACGGCAAAGGTCAGGTCGTAGCTGCCAGTGGCACGAGTGGCGCCATCGTTCAGCCGGCCCTGATACGTGAACGCCGTGCCTTGGGCGTGGGAGGAGAGGCAGAAGGCAGAGAGCAGATAGCAGAGGGCGAAATGTTTGAGTATGCGTTTGGTTTTCATGGTTGATTGGAGTTGATGGTTGAGATTTGGTTGTGGTTGGTTTTTAAGTTTTGATTTGGCTACTGCTTCAATCGGAAGAACAGATTTCCCGTTGGCGGTGCATTGGTGATTCTGTTGTTGACGACCGGGCCGAGGTAGTTGCCCCAACTGCCCATGGCGAGATTATTATTCGTCTGGAGCGTCCAACCCGTCACCGATGGTGGCCACGAGACGATGGCTTGGTTGCCGGAATAGGTGATGGTCAAAGTCGGGGCTGCCGCCTTAATGGCAAGAAAAGCGGGACCATTCAATCCATTGGTGGCGAAGACGGTCACATTGTATTGGGGATCGATCTTGACGATGCGATTGGTTCCATATTCGGTAACATAGAGATTGCCCGCAGGATCGAAAGCCAGCCCCACTGGCTGCACGGAGCTGCCCAGAGCGGCAACCAGGGTCTGGTTTGTGTTGGAATCGTATTTGACGATATTGCCGTTGCCGGCCAGTGCGACGTAGAGGTTGCCGGATTTGTCAAAGGCCAGTCCATAAGGATTGTGTCCCGGCGAAGCAAATGTGGTCAAGGTCCCGCCGGCGTTACGCACTTCAACCAAGCCGTTATATTCATCCGTCACCCAAAGGTTGCCGGCGGCATCAAAGGCCAAACCTTCCAGAAAACCGATGCCGGAAGTTGCGAATACACTTCCTTGTCCTGCCGAATTATACACCTCGATGGAGTTATTATTCGCCACGTAGAGATTCCCCGAGCCGTCACAGACCATGCCTGCCGGATAACTGACCGTCGGATTGACAAATCTCGCCGGGTTGTTTCCTGACGAATCGAATTCTTCGATCCAGGTGTTGTCCTGGGTGCAATCCACATACACCTCGCCTGAACTATTTATCGCGACGGCCTCGGGAGCGGACAAACTCGGGTTGGAAAAGGAGCTGTTGGTCGCAAACACGCTGGCGTTGCCCTGCGAATCAAATTGTTCGACCGTAAAGTATCGGTCGTTGATCCCGCCGTAGTTTAGAGAGTTCGCGACATACATGGTGAACGCCGTGCCTTGGGCGAAGGCGGTTGAGAGTTGCGAGTTTAGCGCTGAAAGCAGGAACAGCGCGGTGAGGAGGTGTTTAATTTGATTTTTTATAATGATACCTTTTCAGAGTTTGAGGGATGAAGAGAGAGGCGGACGGGAAATGAAATCGGGTTGCGGGGAGAACCGCCGTCGCGTGGGTAAACCGATGAGCCAAGCCAACCCACGCCAAAACGCCGCATCGTGGCCCATTTTAATTCACATGGTTTCTTGCTTGGCATAAAACCCATCCCCGCCGTCGTGCAGACCAGCTTTTAGTTGCTCTCATGGTGGCAAATTAGGGTCATTGAATGCAAGCATTAAATATTTAGTTGAACCTCAGGCAGTCGGAAGAGGGACAGATCGCCGCTGTGGTTTGACTGCGGCATTACGCGATGATCCTGCGCGGTGAACTCCGCTGACGCTGGCGGACGACTGCTACTAATCGCTCCACTTCCCATCCATCCCGCCCTGCGCCTCGGTCGGGTCAAGCGGCCTGAGCGAACACTTGCTCCTTTGCTTTGGTCCACGCTGCTGGCGTGAACTCTTTGATATGGGTGATCTTGGCCGACGGCAAGCGCGTGAACAAATCTTTCAAATAATCGAAGGGGTTGATCCCGTGCCGTCGGCATCTGGATCTGTGCGCCTTCGGGATTGATGACCACGCACGAATATGAATTCCTGTTGTCTGCTGATAAATACAGGAATGCCAGTTCGCCGCTCCCCGGCCCGCGCCCTTCGGCTTTGCGAAGCGTGATCAATTTGGGGTAGTGTCCGAATTTGCCGAAACCGTCGCGGCCGGAGCGCGGGCCTGCGACCCGCAGCAGCGTCACCAGGCACAACGCGTTCAGAAAAGGCTGTACCTTTAACGTTCGATCGTGCTGCGGCTCACAGAGCCGCGCTCCAAAAACCAGAAATGTGCTGATGAAACCAAATAAGGACACTGCCCATTTTTGATCAAACTTGCTGCACGAGTTCTTTTGCCTCATACCGCACTTTCGGCAGGCTCGCATATTTGTCCGTGGTGGCGCGATAACCCAGCGCGCAGGCCACCACCGTCGCGTAGCCGCTGTAGTTCAAACCAAGCACGCGGTCATATTCGGTCGGGCTGAGGCCTTCCATCGGGCAGGTGTCCACGCCCAGCACGGCGGCGCAGGTCATTAAATTACCGAGCGCGATGTAAGTTTGCCGGGCTGCCCATTCATGGGCGGTTTTGCCGCGCGGACCGTTGACGATGTCGCCGAGCATCAGGTCGCGGTAAAAGTTCAGCGATTCGGCGGGAATTTTGCGGATGTCGCTGGTGCGTTGGATGAGTTTGGTCACGTCGGCGTCAGTTATTTTGGTGCGGGCGGTGAACACGACAAAGTGCGAAGCATCCACGACCTGCTTTTGATTCCATGAATGCGGCAGCAGCTCGGCGCGCCTGGCGGGGTCGTTGATGACGAGAAAACGATACGGCTGCAGGCCGTAGGAAGTCGGCGTGAGCACGAGCGCGCGCTCCAGGGTTTGCCAGACGTCGGCGGGGATTTTTTTGGTCGGGTCAAAAACTTTCGTGGCGTAACGCCATTGCAATGCCTCCAGCAATTGTTGAGTAGTTCCATTATTCATAGTTCATATTAGATTTTATCCCGCTCAGAATGGCACAATCTTTTTGGAAAAGCAAATCGTGCGGTGGGATGAACTGAGGCCTCTGAAAAACCCAGCTCATCGTGGCGGCGTGTCGGCAGACCGTCGCATTTCTTCGGAAAATTGAGTCGTCCGTCCCGCAATGCGGGATGCCGAAAGCCGATACGCCTGTTTTTCAGCGGTCTCAATTATTACAGCGGTTTTGACTTTCGGTTATGGTCAGGTCAATTTATGACCCAGCATGAGTTCGCCCAATCTTCGCATTCGCCGCGCCACAATGGACGATTTTCTAAGTTTGAAATCGCTTTGGAATTCCATGCACTTCCCGGCGGGTGAATTGGAAAAACGGCTCACCGAATTTCAGGTGGTTGAAGCTGCCGACGGACAAATCGTCGGCGCGATTGGCGTTCAAATCATCCGCCAGCACGCCCTGCTCCACAGCGAAGGGTACACGGATTTTGCCGTGGCCGATGCCGCGCGGCAATTGTTCTGGGAACGCATCCAGACCATTAGCGCTCATCACGGCGTCTTTCGGTTGTGGACGCAGGAAAATTCGCCGTTTTGGGTTCGTTGGGGCTTTCAACCCGCCACGGTCGAACTCCTTGAGCGCCTGCCCGCGGAATGGAAACATTCCGGGGACAAATGGCTTACCATTCAGCTCAAAAACGAGGAAGCCATCGCCGCGCTCGATAAAGAGCTTGAGGCCTTCCGGGAATCGGAAAAAAAACGCACCGCTGAAACACTGGATCAAGCCCGTACGATGACGGCCACCATCACCGTCATCGCGTTTATCCTGGGAATCGTCCTCATCGGCGTCGCGATTTATCTGTTCGTGCGCCGTGGATTTTTACCGATGCGCTGACGGCAGGTTGAACTCGTCCGCGTGATACGAACTCCGCACCATCGGGCCGCTGGCGACGTGAACAAAGCCCAGCTCCCCTGCCCGCCTGCCGTATTCTTCAAATTTCGCGGGCGAAACAAATTCCACCACCGGCA
>DLMG01000162.1:0-150 GCA_002479245.1 Verrucomicrobia subdivision 3 bacterium UBA7542
TCCGCGAGATTTCCGCATGAACTCGTGTGCCAATGACAATATGCACTGCCATTGTGTGAACAAAAAGGGCTGAATGGCCATTGAAAGACCGGCGACGGTTTCCGCTGTGGAGTTGTTGGGGTGGTAGGGCGCGTCACTCCCTGCGCGCCG
>DLMG01000162.1:268-10089 GCA_002479245.1 Verrucomicrobia subdivision 3 bacterium UBA7542
CACGGAGTGACGCGCCCCACCTTGATGCGTTTTGGCGATGGCTTGGTCATGGGAGGCTGGTTTTTTTCTGGCGGCACAATTTGTTCACGCCTTGACGGAACCCCACGTTCATCGGCCAGAAAAAGTTTTTCCACGCCGGCGTGCCCCACAGCCGCTGGAAGATGGCGGGATAGGAATAAACCTCCTTCAACGCGCGCTGGTAGCCATCCAGTAGTTGATCCGGGGTGAAGGTCTTGGGGCGATAGACGACGTGATTCGCGTCATAAATGGACCAGTCGCGCGTCAAGATGCGGTCCTCCTCCACCAAACGCCGGTAGAGGCGCGTGCCGGGATACGGCGTCAGGATGGAAAAATAAACCACTTCCAGTTTCGCCTTGAGACAAAACTCCACCGTGCGGTCAAACACGCCTTCGTCGTCGGTGTCGAAGCCGAAGACGAACGAGCCGTCAATGCCGATGCCGTGTTCGTGGAGTTTCTTGACGACTTCCAGGTAATTTTCCGGGCGGTTGGGTTTCCGACCGATGGAGGAGAGCGTTTCCGTGGAAAGGGTTTCAAACCCGATGAAAATGCCGGTGCAGCCGCTTTTCTCGCAAAGCTTCAAAATCTCCGAATCGTTGGCGATGTTCATCGAGGACTGCCCGAACCAGTTCAGCTTGAGGCCGGCAATGCGCGCAAAAAAATCTCTGGCGTAGGCGCGATTGCTGATGATGTTGTCGTCCACGAAGAACACGCAGTTCTTGAGCGTGAGCAGTCCCGTGAAGGGGCGCAGGCCGCGCAGCTCCGTCACCACCTCTTCCGGCGAGCGGTTGCGGTACCGCCCGCCAAACGCGCTGGTCACGGCGCAGAATTCGCAGTCCAGCGGGCAGCCGCGCGTGGTTTCAACCATGTGGATGGGCAGGTAATTCTTCGGGCGATACAGTTCCCAGTCCGGCGCCGGCAAATGCCCGATGGAAGGAAGTTCGTCTCCATGGCGATAGACCGGCTTGAGTGCGTTCTCCTGGAAGTCCTGTAGCAGCGCAGGCCACAGCACTTCCGCCTCGCCGATGACCACGCTGTCGCAATGTTGCAGCGCCTCGTCGGGCAGACACGAGACGTGCATGCCGCCCATCACGACCCTGATGCCCCGGCGGCGGAAATGGTCGGCGATTTCGTAACCGCGCTGAACCGTTGTGGTCAGGGCGGAGATGCCGACCAGGTCCACGTCCTGGTTCAGGTCGAGCAGTTCGACTTTTTCATCAATGATCGTGACCTGCCAGTCGCCGGGCGTGAGCGCGGCGATTTTCAACAGGGCCAGGCACGGCACGCGGAACCAAAAGCCGGCGCCCATCAAGCTTTTGCTGGCGAGCGGGGTGACGAGCAGGAGACGTTTCATGGCCTCGGACCTCCGGCGGGGCCTTGCGGCCACAGGCGTTGGGCCATGGAAAAATAGCTCCACAACGGGCCAACCGTGCCCCGTTTGCGCAACCGTTCAATGAGACTGAGGTAAGCCGGTCCGGGGTCACCCGGAATCCAACTGGGCGAAAGACGGGAGAATTCCTGGAGTTGCGCGAAGATCGCGTCGGCGGTCAGGTGAGGTGACACATAGTAGCTGGGTGGCAGCAGGTCGGTGTCGCGGGTGATCCGGCCTTCAGCGATGGCGCGTTCGCACACCTGCGTCCCCGGATAAATCCTCATGCCGACCACGGCCATGAAGACCGCGCCGGGGAGCCGCTTTGAATTTTCGAAAGCCGTCTGGAGCGTGGCGCGGGTTTCTCCCGGCCCGCCGCAAATCAGAAAATGGCAGTAATCAATTTTCTCCCGCGCGGCCAGTTCGCTTGACTCCAGCACATTGGCGAAGGTGAACTCCTTCTGGTAAGCCTCCAGCACTTCGTCGCACAGGCTGTCGGAACCGAATTCAATGTGCGTCAAGCCCGCCCGCGCCATCAGCTTCAGCAACTCCGGCGTCAAGCCCTGGGGCCGGAGAAAGCAGCTCCAGGAAATCTTCAGGTTGCGCCGCAGCATGGCCTCGCAAATCTTCGCGACGTGGCCGGGCGAAGAGTTGAAGACCGAATCCACAATGAAGGTGTGCCGGGCGCCGAGGCGCTGGAGTTGCTCGAACTCGGCCGCGACCAGTTCCGCTGGACGCCGGCGGTGGCGGCGGCCTTCGATCAGCGGATAGGTGCAATAGCAGCAATTGAATGCGCACCCGCGCTGGGTTTGCAGGTTCAGCATCCGGCCCGTGCGGAGATAGAAATCGGCGATGTGCGCCGGGCGGTCTGCCTCGCTCAATTCCAGATCCGGCACGCCGGTAACAGCAGGATTGACAACGATCCGTCCGTGCTGCCGGAAGACCAGACCGGGGATGGCGTTGTGTGCGCCACCGCTCTCCAGCGCGGCAACCAGCGACACCAGGCTGCCGTCGCCTTCGCCGCAAATCCCGAAGTCGGCCTGCGACAACTCCAGCAGCTTCTCCGGGAAAATGCTGAATCCGCTTCCCCCCAAAATGATCGGACAGTCGCTGTGTTGGCGGATGGTGTCCCGCATCGGAGCCAGTCCGTCGTAGTAGGTTTCCCGCTGCCGGATCAACACGTCGTCAATGTTGCGGAGCGAGAGGCCAACGAAGTCAGGCTGAAAATTGGCGAGGGTTTCCACCAACGACTCGCCGTTCACGTTGCAATCAATCCATCGCGTCTCATGCCCGGCGTGCCGCAACACCGCATTAAGATGCGCCAACCCCAGCGGGAACACCGGGTCGGGTGAAACGCAACGATTGAGGCTGATGAGAAGAATCTTGCTGGCCATGAGGGTGTTTAGCGCGCCGACAGGACGGCCTCTTCCCTGACTTTGCCTGGCAACCCGTTCCGATAGAAATCCGCCAGACTTTGGCGCGAGGGGGAAAACCCTTCCGCCGCGATGGCGGAGAGCACGCGCTCCTCGTCCATGATAAAGCGGTCCCGTTTGTAGATCACGTAATCGCGCCGGAGATCGGGCGGGGTCAGATTGATGGTCGCCATGTTTGCGCCGGCGCGGAGACCGCGGCGGTAGCCGTTGCCGGCCTGGGCCAGATTGAGCGCGCTCACTGCCGGGATCACCCAATTCGGCCGCAGGAGGCGCAGGATGGCCATGCAGTTCAAAGTGGTTTCCACGTTGCCGGGCGCGGCGGTGGACAGCGGGGTGTCATTGCCGGGCACAAACGGGCTGACACTGCTGCCGTGCAATGGGAGTTCGTTCGCCAGCCGGATGTTATTCAGCAGTTCGGATTCGCCTTGTCCCGGAAACCCCGCGATGAAACCGGAACTGACTTTCCATCCATTTGCCGAGAGCCACCGGATGTGATTCAACCGCTCCGCCAGGCTGCCCGGAGCTTGAACTTGATCGTATTTATGCGAGTCGGCGGTCTCGAACTTCAGGATGTAAATGGAGGCGCCAGCGGCTTTCAGATCCTCGTAAATGGCGTAATCCAGCGTGCCGAGACAGACGCTGATGCCGAGATTGGTTTCACGCCGCAGCGTGCGAACCAGCGGCCGGACGATTTCACGCGCGGCCACCGGGTCTTCGCCGGCCTGAATGTTCACGTCGGTGACGGCGGCCGGGCGATGGTGGATGAGCAACTCCGCGAGTTCATCGTGGTGGGCGCGGGCACGAGCCAGGTTATGGTTATCGCGGCGCATGCCACAGTAGCAGCAGTTCTCGCGGCAGAAATTGGAAACCTCGATGACCGCGCGCACAAAGACCTTGCGCCCGAAGATTTGCAGAGCGGTCACCGCCGCGCGTTCGTGCAAGGCAGTTTGTTTTGCGCCGCGGACTGTCAGATCATCCACTTTGGCGGAATAAGCCATTTGCACGGAGGATATTGACCCGCTCCTTGGCAAGGCAACGCAAAAGACAACCGATACGCAACACCGGCGCACCTTGACACTGCCCCATGCAGCATCGCGGAAAGCGGAGCGCCGGCCTCCGGCACGGCACGATGAGCAGCAACACGCCGTGCCGGAGGCCGGCGCTCCTAAACAAGCTGAAGCTTGGACTCCAACGCGCTTCGTTGCCAGCAGCTTGAACTGGCGGTTCGCTTATGCCACTCTGCCGTCCAGATTTTCAGGACAATGAAGTCTTACTTTTGTTTGAGCGCCTCATGGCCGGCGTGGGAAAATACCCGTTCACTTTCGTCGCGGGGATTTGCCGCAACGGTTTCCCGGTGGTTGCAAGGAATATGGCTCAAACCCCCGATCCTCCTCTTGCTTGGCACTGCGCTGATGGGAACATCCTGCAAGACGTTCTCCTCGCGTGTCGTTTCCGATCCAATGCCGGCTGTAACCCGGCTTCAAGCGGGTGGCAGCATCAAGGACGAGGTAGACCGGCTGGCGAAACCACTGATCGCGAGAGGCGAAATTTACAGCATGGCCGTCGGGGTGCTGGCCCCGGATGGCTCCACCTGGAACTTTGGCTACGGCCTTTCCGGACGCCCCGGCGATACCCAGCCACCTACCGGCGATGATGTTTTTCAGGTCGGCTCCCTCTCCAAATTATTCGTGGCTTCCGTGCTGGCCATCCTGGTGGATGAAGGCCAGTTGCATTACGAGGACACCGTGCGCAGCATTTTGCCGCCGGAGATTCCCCTAAACAAGGACATTGGGGATTTGACGCTTCAGGAACTGGTGACTCACACGGGCGGCTTGCCGCGTCAGCCGATGGATCCCACCCAAATGCGCTATTTTGCGTGCTATCTTTTCACCGGACACAACCTCTACGGTTACATTGACAAAGCCTACCTGTATGAATATCTGCGCACCTGCCACATCAAGCCCAAAGGACAGCGCGAGTATGTGTATTCAAACATCGGCGTTGCTCTCCTGGCGCATCTGATGGAGATCAAGACGGGCCGGTCCCTGCCGGATTTGGTCGCGGAGAAGATTTGCCGGCCATTGGAAATGAGGGACACCGCGTTCTATCTCAATGCCGACCAGCAAAAGCGCCTGGCGGTCGGGCACGTGGGGGATCAGCCCAAATTCATTCGGCGCAACACCCCCATGGAGTCGTGGGACATGGGCGAAATCATGCGGGCCACCGGCGGGCTGTATTCCACCGTCAACGATTTGCTGATCTTCGCCAGGGCGAACCTGGGATTGCTCAACCACCCGCTTGAACCACGCCTGGCCGAGACGCATCAGGTCCAGCTTAAGACGCCCGATGAAGACGTGGCGCTCGGCTGGCTGGTCAACTACTTCGACAACGGCCGGGTGACACTCCTTTACAAGCACGGCATGGTTTCGGGATACAATGCTTACATCGGACTAAATGTGGACAAACGCATTGCGGTGGTGGTGCTTTCCAGCAACTTCAACTGGGACGATAAAATCGGACACAATCTGCTCCTGCGCCTTTCCGAAGGCCTTCCGGCACCGCAGCCGGAACTGGGGAACAACTTGACACGACCATCAACTCCCTCTCCCTGCCTAAGCGGGGAGAGGGCCGGGGAGAGGGGATTTGAATTTGGAAACCATTGACCTCCTCACCCCGCCCCTCTCCTCCCTTGGGGGCGGAGAGGGAGAAAAATGGTGGCAGTGTCAGGCGCCCACGGAACTGTCGCAGCGAAAATGATTCTTGCTGTCGTCAGTCGTCCACCCTCAAGCTTTGCCCACATGGCATCTGTGACTCCAACGCAAGCGCGAGATTCAGCCGGGTCATTTAGGTTCCGAAAATGGTCCCTAAAGATCGCCAGTCTGGTGGGCGCAGGGCTGATTTTCGGCCTGGCCTACAACTGGGCCGCACCCCGGTTCTACCGTCCGGACCAGACATCTGGCTTTTGGATGGGGGCTTTGCACGGCGCCTTAATGCCGGTGGCCGCGCCCAGTCTGCTTCTGGGGCACGACGTTCCAATCTACGCAACTGCAAACACGGGCCGGGGTTACAAGCTCGGCTACATCGCCGGCATCAACGGGTGCGGACTCGTCTTCTTTGGCCTCGTTTTCTGGCAACCCGGCCGGCGCCAGCACGATCCGGCGGTGAATGTGCCGGCCCCTTCTCAGTAGAGCCAGCCGCGGTAAACCTCCACCACGTCCACGCGCCCGCCATTCCAGTAATGATTGCGCGGGAAGAGGAACGTCCTTTTTGCGCGGTCGTAAATCAGTTCCGACGGATGCTCCGGAACATTCGGGTCGTAGGCGGCGAATCGGATTTCCGCCCCCGTTTCGGCGAAGTCAAACAGCACGATGCCGTGGTTGATGGTGAGTTGCGGGAAGCGCACCAGGTGAACGATGGGCGCAATCCGCATCGGAAACACCTCCACCAAATGCCGGGCCATGCGTTCCTGATGGCGGCGCGGCATGGGCAAAATCATCCGCCAATGACTGCGCAGAAAGTAAGATTGCCACGCACCGCCGCACTCCGCCTGCAAAAGCGGCGCCTGCGCCTGGCTGAACGAGCGCAGGCTGTCGTAGCCGGGGATCACCAGTTTATCGGCGTCCACGCTGGGCCGGCGCGGACTGCGGGAAACGACTTCACGAATCAGCCCGCGGTAAGTCCGCTCATCGGCCGCCGCTTGGGCCAGCTCAAACCGCGCATGGTAGAAAAACTGCCGCGCCGAGCGCACCATGACAAAACAACGGTGGATGTAAGCGGAAGCCGGCCCATTGCGGAGGGTGTTGGTTTTGCCAGGCGCCGGATCGCAGCGGTATTTCCAGACCAGCTCATTGGCAAAGGCAAAGGTGTCCCGCTCGAACTGGAACGAGCGGGCGGAGTGGTCTGGCGGCGAACCCATTGGCACAAGCTTTGTCTGACTCTCCCCTCAAGTGGCAAGCTTTTCTTAATCCGTGGCTGCCAGCCGGAACACGTCCCGGATTTTTGCGCGGATTGCCCGCCGACGTTCAAGACTTACTCTGCCCCGGCGTCTAAAAAGCGCGTTGGTATCCAGCAAATACATCCGGGAACAATCACAGAACGTTTTCCAGTCAAAACCATCCGCGCCATTGAGTAAAATTTCATGCGCCTTGGCCTCGCGGTTTTGCCGCTGACTGGTGCAATAGAGCGCGTTCACAACGGAAGCCCCCGCACAAAGAGAAGGATGCGAAATCAGGACAACCGGATGCTCCCCTTTTTCAGGAAAATTGAAACGCCACACGTCAAACTGGTTTTTCATGGCACTTTCAGCGAGCTTCCCCTGGCCAGTGTGGCCAGTTCACGGTTGCTTTTCGCGTTCAGCCCAAAATCATAATCCGGCGGAAATGGCTCTTCGGTTTGAGCCTTGACCAATGTCAGGACAAAATGCCCGTCCCCATGATTTTCGTAGGCGAACACCTGGCGCGGAATGGCGTCAGGAATCCGTATCCGCTTATGGTCATCCACAGTCAAAGTCTTCATAGTGGGAATTTACCACTTTTGCAGGTGCTGGCAAGGACGTTTTCGCCCTGCCGAAGCAGCCCGCTGCCAATGGTTTTTGGATGCCCAGTTTCCGTAGCGGCGATTCGGAAGATCGCCGCTGAATGGAAATAAAGTTTGCGGCGCTCTGCCGAGACGCCGCTACGCTGGTTTTTCAATTTATAAACTACTCTCCACTTCCGGCGGGGCCGGCCACAGCGGAGCCGCTCAGGGTGAGCTCCGCGGTCATCACTTTGACGCCCGAGATGGAGGCGGAAACTTTGGCCTGAACCATCAGGCCCAGCCGGCCGGTGATTGTGGCTTCGATGATGAGCGTTTCCCCGGGCCGGGCGGAACCAAAAATTTTAACTCCCCGGAGCGCGGTCAGCTTCTGTCGCACTTTCAGGGCTTCACGCAACCGCCATGACCTTGACCTCACGTTCCAACCGCTTGCCCAGGCGTTCCTCTTCCACCTCCAGATCGTAATGCGCCTGTAGGTTCAGCCAGAATTGCCCGGACATCTTGAAGTAACGGCCCAACCGTAATGCCGTGTCCGCAGTGATGGCGCGTTCGCCCTTGACGATCTCATTGATGCGGCGCGGCGGCACCCCGATGTCCATCGCCAGCCGGTATTGGCTCAAGCCCATCGGCTTGAGAAAATCCTCATCCAAAATCTCCCCGGGCGTGATATTTGCCAGCAATTTGCTTTTCATGTTCGTTCAATGATAATCAACAATTTCAACTCCATGCGCGGCGGAGCCTTCCCAACGAAAGCAGATGCGCCATTGATCGTTCACCCGGATGCTGTGCTGCCCGGCGCGCCTGCCCTTCAACCCTTCGAGCCGGTTGCCGGGTGGCACCGCCATTTCCCGCAACGCCGTGGCAGCCTGCAATTGCAGGAGCTTGCGCCGGGCCGTCCGCTGGATGTCCGTCGGCAACCGCCGCGACACCTGCCCGCGAAAAATCATTTCCGTCTCCGCGCACGCAAAGCTTTCGATCATTGCGCATCCCACCTTAACGCACGGCGTTAATAACGTCAAGCACCCTCAACCCAACCGGAAGCGGCAAGGGCCCGATTCAGCCGCAGAAATCATGCTTGGACAAAAGCTGGCCTTGGGTTACCAAAAGGCAATGCTTTACGAACGCTGGCGCAAAGTGGCACAAGAGCGCGGAAAAGACATCGCTCTGCGCGAGCTTTCTTCGGGCCGGCTATGGAGTTTCGCCGAACTGGCGCGCGACGCGGAAAGTTCTCCCAACCGGCTGGACACAATCGTTCATCCGCAGGGGCACACCGCTGAATTCGTGCTCACCGTGCTCCGCGCGTGGCAGTCTCGTTCCATTGTTTGTCCGCTGGAACGGGACCAGTCGCCGCCGACAGTTCCGCTTCCGCCCCCGCCGTGCGTTCACCTCAAAATTACTTCAGCCACCACCAGTGCCGCGCGTGTGGTGGCATTTACAGCGGAGCAACTGGCCGCGGATGCCGTGAATATTGTTGCCACGATGGGATTACGCCCGGACTGGCCCAACCTCGGCGCGATTTCGTTGGCCCATTCCTACGGATTTTCGAACCTGGTGTTGCCGCTCCTGTTGCACGGCATTCCCTTGATCATTGCGCCATCGCCATTGCCGGAGGCGATCCGCCGCGCGGCTGAAGTTGAACCCGCCCTCACCTTGCCCGCCGTTCCCGCATTGTGGCGGGCATGGCACGAGGCGGGCGCAATTCCGCGCAACATCCGCCTCGCGATTTCGGCGGGCGCGCCGCTGCCGGCGAATTTGGAACAGGCGGTTTTCCAGACGAGCGGCATCAAGATTCACAACTTTTACGGTTCGTCCGAATGTGGCGGCATTGCTTTTGATGCCGGCAACACGCCGCGCACCGACGATGCGTGCGTGGGCGCGCCCATGCGAAACGTGGAATTGACCGTCAACGAGGAGGGCTGTCTGGAAGTGCGCAGCCGGGCCGTGGGCGAGACGTACTGGCCGGAGGCGGCTCCCACGCTGGCCGCCGGATGCTTTCAAACGAGCGACCTCGCGGAGTTGAAACATGGACTGGTCCATCTGCGCGGACGTTTGAGTGACCAGATTAACGTGGCGGGGCGGAAGGTTTCGCCAGCCCACATCGAAGGGGCGCTGCTACTGCACAAATCCGTCGGGGAGTGTCTCGTCTTCGGCGTGCCGAGCAGCGATGCGGATCGCAGTGAAAACATCGTGGCGTGCGTTGTCGCCAACGAACCCGTCACGTCAGAGGATCTGAAACAATCGCTGCTCACCCGGCTGCCGGCCTGGCAAGTGCCGCGGGAGTGGTGGTTCGTCCCTGCTCTGAGTCTAAACCCGCGCGGCAAAATTTCGCGCGTGGAATGGCGGAAGAAGTTTATCGAACACCGGCGGGGTGACGCCCCCTGCCCATTGATCTGACGCGCGAAGCGTCTTGGAGTGCGCCAGTCCTTCCGCCTACGCGGCGCGCCATAGCCCGACTTTCTCAACCGGCT
>DLMG01000348.1 GCA_002479245.1 Verrucomicrobia subdivision 3 bacterium UBA7542
TCCTGCCAGTTGTTCATGCCGTCGTTGTCCGCATCCGAGAAATCCGTGTTCGTGTTGATGGGCAGGCTATATTGCTGGAGCCACGCGTAGGAAATCCGGCTGACGGGTGATTGGAATTCATAAGCGCCGATGTCCACCGTGCCGCCCTGGATGCGCGGGTTGCCGTCGAGGTCATTGGTTGTCGTGACATACGCGTTATTTCCGGAATTGATGCACGGCGAGTTCGACTGAAGATGGAAGTTGCCGTTGAGGGGGTCTACAAATGCAGGATCATTAGTGATGTTTCCAAGCCCGGTAGTCGGAAGCGGTGTTATGCAGCAATAATTGAATGATAGCTCAAAATCATAACCCGGCGCAAAATAGTAATTGGAACCACTGGGAGAATTGTTGCCAAAAATAATGCAATTGATCGCTGACAAATTAGAATCGTTAGCGGTAGCCCATACGCTGTCAATGCCTCCGCCTTCAACGGAAGCCGAATTGCCGTAAATAGTGCAATTGTTTAACACCGTGCTGTTAGGCGAGCCAACAAGAATTCCTCCGCCCTGAGGAGCCGAGTTATCCACAAACAGGCAATTATTGAAGATGCCTTGAAAAGCCCCGCCGCCTTGTAGCGCAACATTATTTGAGAGAACGCAATTATTCAGCGTAGCTGAAGCTGCGCCTCCTCCATTAACAGCAGAATTTCCCACCAGCGAGCAATTTTCGAGGGTGCCTGAATAAGTTCCACCACCTTGACCGCCAGCCGAATTTGCAGTGATAACGCAGTTGTAAACAACAGCATTTGTAGATGCGCAAGTTACTCCGGCACCTGCTCCCGATGTGGCACCATTGGTTAACGTAAACCCTGCGAGGGTAGTGTTGTTGGTCAAATAAACGCACCGCACCGCGCCACCACCATCAACCGTCGTCGTCTCCGGGCCGTTAATGCTTCGAACCGCAATTTGCTTCATCAGGGCCACGCGATTGCCTCCGCCCACTTCACCACCCGTGGCATAAACTCCATTTGATACCAAAACGGTGCCACCGACGTAGGCAGCATCCACCGCATCTTGGATATTTGTTGCGGCCGTATCCCAAGAGAGAAAAGGCGCAACCGGGTTGGTGCTGTTCTGTGACACATAATACATTGGGTTTTCCAGTACATGGATTATCACCGTTGCGCTCACACCATTTGGATAGCTGTTGTTATATGCCCATAAAGCGGCCACATAATCCCCCGGGGCCGTCCAACTATGTGAAACACTTGGCAATTGATTGCTGATCACAGTCCCGTCGCCAAAGTCCCAACGGCTGACAGTTGCGTGACCGGTAATTTGTCCCGTGAAGCCGACCACAATTCCCGTGGAAACTCCGGTGTAAGTAGCCTGAATGCTTGGACTCACTGGAACCGGCGCGGGGAGTTGATACTCATACGCCCCCATGTCCACAAAACCTCCGACAATACGCGGGTTGCCATCCAAATCGACAGATCCGACGGCGTTGGAACTGCCGGCATTGATGCAAGGCGAGTTGGTTTGCAAATGAAAATCGCCGCCAGTGGGATTCACAAACTGTGGATCGCCGGAGATGTTGTCTGTGCCAATCGTCGGAAGCGGTGCGGTGCAGCAATAGTTGAATGTCATTTCAGACACAGATAAAAAACAGTAGTTTGAACCAGTCGGCGCGGTATTACCCATAACGATGCAATTACTTGCAAACAAATAGGACGGCGCACCCGCCCCGGCACTGAGTAACCCTCCGCCACTTTGTGAAGCCGAATTGCCGTAGATGGTGCAATTGTTCAAAATCGTTGGAGTAAAATACAAATACACAGCAACCGCCCCTCCGGACACAGCCGAATTACCCGCAAGCAGACAATTGTTCAGCGTGCCGCCAAGAGCACCGCCACCGCTGCCGGTAGCTGAATTTCCAATCAAAGAACAATTCACCAATGTCCCTGAATAAGCTCCGCCACCCCCACTTCCAGCCGAATTGCCGACAATCACACAATTCGTCACCACACAACTCGTAGAGGCACAATATACACCGCCGCCAAAACCGCTCGACAAGGGCGTCGCGCCATTTATGAGTGTGAATCCCGAAAGCGTGGCGGCATTGGTCAAATAAACGCACCGCACCGCGTTGTTTCCATTTGTAGTGCCGGGAACTTGATAACCTTGAATAATCGTGACCGCCGGGCCGTTGACGCTTTGAACCGTTATCGGTTTCAAAACATAAACGCGGTTTGATCCTGAATTTACCACGCCGCCATATTGATAAATTCCATTGGTGACCAGAACCACATCACCGGAATTGGCAGCGTTGATCGCATTCTGAATGTTGGTCGCGGCAGTGCTCCAATCGGCGTAAGGCGAAACCGGGTTGGGGCTATTCAAATCTACATACAACACCGTGGCCGGGGCGTTGGCCGCCAAAAACGCAAGACTGGCAGCGAGCAGTCGGGCAAGATGGATTTTCATCGGCTCTCCGCGCTGAATTTGTAGCAGGATTTTCGCTAATTTAAGGCAGAAGTCAAGATTAAAAAATTAATCAGGAAAACCGGCATTCAGGAATATTTCCGGTGTCATTGCTGAACGCCGACGCGATAAAAATACGGGCCGCCGTTCGTGGCGCTGGTGTCCGTGTAACTCGTCGTGCCGGCTTGGCCGACGATGTTGCTTTGGATGGTGAAGAAAGCCGGTTGCGCTGCCAGATTGGTGCTGCGTTGGAGGAAATAGGTGATGTTGCTCACACTCTGCCAGCTTACCACCAGACCCAGTGGATTGTTTGTGGCTGCTGGTGGTAGCATCTTCAAAACCGACAGGGCGTTGGTGGGATTTAAGCCGGCGACCCAATCCTGGTAAACGGTCATGCCAGTGCCGTCCAGGTCGGCGTGATCCGCCGAGCCGTCGGTGGGCAGACCATATTGCTGGAGCCAGGCATAGGAAATGATTGAAGTCGGTGTTTGATATTCGTAAGCACCGATGTCCACCGTGCCGCCAACGATGCGCGAGTTGCCGTCGAGATCGTTGGTAGTTGTGACATAGGCATTATTGCCCGCGTTGATGCAAGGCGAGTTGGATTGTAGATGGAAATCACCTCCAAGCCAATTAACAATGAGCGGAGCATTAGTGATGTTGCCCACGCCGCCGGGATCTGGTGTTGTGCAGCAATAAGTCATAGTGTTGTCGTTATAATTTGGTTCAGCCGGCGATGTGTTGAAATAGATGATGCAGTTGTTCAACGTGCTGTAATCCGCTCCACCACCGCCCTCGCCGACGTAACGGCCGGCGCCGACATTGCCGAGCAGGGTGCAATTATTCAGCGTGCTGCTCACCACGCCGCCCGCGTAGGTCGCCGAACTGCCGGTGATGATGCAATTGTTCAGCGTGCTGAAAGAAGCACCGCCGCCGTCTTCGCCGGCGGAATTACCGGCCAGCACGCAGTTGTTTAACGTGGAGGAATCCGCCCCGCCGCCGTACGGCGCGCCGCCGTACACCCTACTGAAAGCAGAATTGTTGTTGAGCGTACAACCAACGAGCGTGCTGCCACTCGCGCCTCCGCCAGCATAGGATGAATTCCCGGTCAGCGTGCAATTAATTAACGTGCCCTGGAAAACGCCGCCACCCGACGTAGCGGCCGAGTTTCCACTAATCATGCAATTGGAGATGTTCGCGCCGGCGGATTCACACCAGATTCCGCCGCCGCTTTGTTCAAACTCCGTGTCACCGTCGTTCCGCGTCGTTCCGTTGGTCAGGGTGAATCCCGCCAGCGCGGCACCGGTGGCAAGATACACGCACCGCACTGCGTTGGCGGCAACCGGGTTCCCCTGAATCACAGTCGCAGCCGGGCCGTTGACGCTCGTTACCGTCACCGACTTGGTGATCGTCACGCGGTTCGTCATCGCTCCGTACAACACGCGGCCGCCGGTGCCATAGACGCCGTTGGACACCAAGACCGTGCCGCCCGCGATAGCGACGTCCACGGCATCTTGAATGTTCGTCGCCGCGGTGGCCCACGAAGTGTAGGGCGCCACCGGATTGGTGTTTATGAGCGCAACGTAATACACCGGCTGAACCACGACGTGAATCGTGATGGTCGCGCTCAAACCATCGGGATAAGTCTCGTTATACGCCGTCAAGACCACGACGTAATCCCCCGCCACGCCCCAACTGTGTGAAGCATACGGACGATTGCTGACCACGGTTCCGTCTCCAAAATTCCACATGTTGGCGCTGGCGTGCCCGCCAATCTGCGCCGTGAAATCCACCGCGAAACCACTCGCCACATTCGTGTAGTCCGCCAAAATGGCGACGCTCAATGCTCCGGTGATTGCGCCGGAATAATATTCGTCGCAGCCGATGGCTGGCGGATTCCGCCAGGCCTCGCCGTCAATGTCCACGCCCGTTGAATAATTCGCGCTGCCCGCGCCGATACAGGGCGAGTTGGCGCTGATATGAGTCGCGTCGGCCAATTGCGGTTCGGCGGTAATATTGTTTGTGCCGTTGCCGGGAAGCGGCGTGGTGCAGCAAAAATTCAAAGTGCTGCCGGAGAAATTTGTCCCGTTCGGCGCGGAATTATAATAAACGATGCAGTTGTTCAACGTGCTGGAATCCGCCCCGCCGCCGGTGGCTGCGGAGTTGCCGGTGAGCGTGCAATTGTTCAGCGTGCTGCCTTCTGCGCCACCACCCGAGTTGGCGGCCGAATTGCCCGCGAGTGAACAGTTGTTGAGCGTGGCGCCATACGCTCCACCGCCATAACTGGTCGCCGAATTACCGGTCAATGTGCAGTTGTCCAAATCGCCAAACAAGGTTCCGCCCCCGAGGTTAGCCGCCGAGTTGCTGCTCAGCAGGCAGTCGTCAAGAGTGCTTCCGTATGCCGCGCCGCCGCTGTCGCCGGCGGAATTACCGGTCATGGTGCTGTTGTTCGCGATGCCATAGCATGTCCCGCCGCCAAGAACACCGGCGAAGTTGCCGGTCAATACGCAGTTGACCAGCGCACTGTTACAGGTCGCGCCACCATAGTAAGCAGCCGAATTGTTGGAGAGAGTGCAGTTGATCAATGTGCCTTGATTGGCGGCGCCGCCGGAGGAAGCTGAGTTGCCGGCAAGCGCGGAATTGTTGACGAAGCTGGAATCGACACCACCGCCGTTCGCCGCCGAGTTGCCGTTGAGCGTGCAGTTGTTCAGCGTGCTGGCACCGGCTCCGCCACCGTTGCCTGCAATGGCCGTGTTTGCGGCGAGGGTGCAGTTGTTCAGCGTGCTCGCGTAAACCCCGCCGCCTGAATTGTACGTTGAATTGCCGGTCAGCCTGCAGTTGTTCAGCGTGCCGCCAATGGCCCCGCCGCCATTGCCGGCAGCGGAGTTGCCACTCAGAACACAGTTGGACACGACCGGGCTGGATGATTCGCACCAAACACCACCGCCACTTTGTTCACGATCGCCATCCCCGGCAATTCGCGTGGCTCCGTTGGTGAGTGTGAATCCAACCAATGAACCATCATTGGCCAGATAGACGCAACGCACGGCGGCATCGCCATTGGTCGTGACCGGGTCCTGATAACCTTGAATCAAGGTCACCGCCGGACCGTTGACGCTTTGCACGGTCACGGCCTTGTCTATCACCACGCGATTGGTCATCATCCCAAACACCACCCGCCCGCCGGTCTGGTACGTGCCGTTGCTTACGAGCACCAACGATCCTGTCACCGTGGCTGCATCAATTGCGTCCTGGATATTTGTCGCCGCGGTGGCCCACGAAGTGTAGGGCGCCAGCGGATTGGTGTTCATGAGCGCCACGTAATATACCGGCTGGACCGCCACGTGGATAACAACCGTGGCGCTCACGCCACCGGGATTGCTGCCATTAAATGCGGTCAGTACCACCGTGTAATCACCGGAGGCGAGCCACGCATGCGCAACATCCAAGCTGTTGCTCACCACCGTTCCGTCTCCAAAATCCCACGTGTTCAAACTGGCATGTCCGCCGATCTGCCCTGCAAAATTCACTGCGAACCCCGTCGCCGTGCTAGTGTAGGTTGCCTGGATGGCGACGCTCAAAGCTCCCGTGATTGCACCGGAATAATATTCGTCGCAGCCGATGGAAGGAGGACTGGCCCACGGCTCGCCGTCAATGTCCACGCCGGTCGAATAATTCGTGCTGCCTGCGCCGATACAGGGCGAGTTGGCGCTGATATGCGCGAGGTCAGTCATTTGCGGATCGGCGGTGATATTGTTCGTGCCACTGTCGGGAAGAGGAGTTGTGCAGCAATAATTCAGCGTGCTCGCGAAGTGGTTGTCGCCCCTCGTCGCGGAGTTGTAATAGACGATGCAGTTGTTCAACGCGCTCGAATCCGCGCCGCCGCCGGTGAAAGCCGAGTTGCCGGTGAGCGTGCAATTATTCAGCGTGCTGCCTTCTGCGCCACCACCTGAGTTGGCGGCGGAGTTGCCGGTCAACGAGCACGCGGTCAAGCCGCACCCGTTGGCCCCGCCACCGTAGGCAGCGGAGTTGATGGCGAGTGTGCAATTGCTCAGCGTGGCCTGGTATGCTCCACCGCCATTATTGGTCGCGGAATTACCGGTCAATGAGCAGTTGCTCAAAATGCCATAGCACGCTCCGCCTCCGGCGTTGGCCGCCCGGTTGCTGCTCAGCAGGCAGTTGTTCAGCGTGGCTCCGTATGCCGCACCGCCGCTGTCGCCGGTGAAGTTGCCAGACAGGGTGCAGTTGTTCGCGGTGCCATAGCATATTCCGCCGCCAACGCCGCTGGCGACGTTGCCGGACAGCACGCAGTTGGCGAGCACACTATTGTAGGCCGCCCCACCGTAGTTGGCAGCCGAATTGTTGGAGAGCGTGCAGTTGTTCAGTGTGCTTTGATAGACGCCGCCGCCGTAGGAAGCTGAGTTGGCGATGAAAGTACAATTATTCAGCGTGCCGCCAGATGCCCCGCCGCCAAGGTTGGCGGCAGAGTTGCCCGTGAGGACGCAGTTGGACACGACCACGCTCGTGGAATCACACCACAGCCCGCCGCCACTCTGTTCCGTGTCCCCATCCCCATCATTCCGGGTGGCACCGCCGGTCAGGGTGAACCCCACCAGCCGGGAGCCGTTGCCCAGAAACACACACCGCACCGCATCGTCGCCGTTGGTCGTGACCGGATCCTGATAGCCTTGAATCACCGTCACCGCCGGGCCGTTGACGCTTTCCACTGTTACAGCCGTCAGCCGGTTGATCACCACGCGATTCGTCAACATCCCATAGACCACGCGCCCGTCGTTGCCATAGACACCGTTGGTCACCAGAATCGTGCCGCCGGGGAGTGCCGCATCCACTGCGTCCTGGATGTTCGTTGCCGCTGTGTCCCACGAGAGGTAAGGCGATACCGGATTGGTGCTGTCGAGGGAAACATAATTGGTTCCTTGGGCCACATAAACAGTTACCGTCGCGCTCACGCCACCGGGATAATCATCGTTGTAAACCGTCAACACGACCGGGTACTCACCCCGCGATACCCAGCTATGGGAGACGTCCAATTGATTGCTCACCACCGTTCCGTCTCCGAAATCCCAGGTGTTCAATCTGGCGCGCCCGCTGATCTGCCCGGTAAAATTGACCACAAAACCCGACGCCACATTCGTGTAGTCCGCCTGAATGGCGACGCTCAATGCTCCGGTGATTGGGCCGGTGTAATATTCGTCGCAGCCGATGGATGGCGGATTTCTCCATGCCTCGCCGTCAATGTCCACGCCGGTTGAATAATTCGCGCTGCCCGCGCCGATACAGGGCGAGTTGGCGCTGATATGCGCGGGGTCGGTCAATTGCGGTTCGGCGGTGATGTTGTTCGTGCCGCTGTCGGGCAGGGGTGTCGTGCAACTATAGTTCAAAGTGCTGGCGGAATAGTTGCTCTCGTCGGGCGCGGTGTTGTAAAAAACGATGCAATTGTTCAGCGTACTGGAATCGGCGCCACCGCCATACGAAGCCGAATTGCCAGTCAGGGTGCAATTGTTCAAGGTGCTATATTCCACACCGCCGCCCACGTAGCCTGAATTCAGTTCAAACATGCAATTGTTCGCTGTCACCCCGTTCACGCCGCCGCCGTACCCGGATTGGTTGCCGATGAACTGGCAATTGTAAAAAGTCCCGCCTGCTGCGCCGCCGCCATAATCACCCGCCGAGTTGTTAATGATGACGCAATTGGTCACGACGCCATCGCCGGACGGGCAATTCAAACCGCCGCCCCAGGACTCCCAGACGGCGTCGCTGCCGCCCGGTCCGGTCGCGCCATTGGTAATCGTGAAGCCGCTCAAGGTTGCGCCGTCAACCAGATCAACGCACCGCACGGCGCCAAAATCATTGATGGTTCCGGGCACCTGATTGCCCACGATTAACGTCACCGCCGGCCCGTTGACACTCTTCAACGTGAGCAAGTTGGTAATGACAACACGGTTGGTGACGATGGGCCCGAAGTCCGGTATGCTGAATGGCCTGCCGCCGGTCTGGTAAACACCGTTGGTCACGAGAACTGTGTCTCCGGAATTGGCCGCATCCACCGCATCCTGAATGTTTGCCGCCGCCGTGCTCCAATCGGCATAGGGCGGGGTGGGATTGGTGCTGTTCAAATCCACATACAACACCGCTGCGAAAACTCTGAATGCAAGAAGCAACAAAAAGGCCACTGTCAGCCGAAGACAAGAAATTTTCATGGCCGCGTTTCTAAGGTTGCTTATTCTTACCATCAAGCCCATCAGGTTCAAGCCAAAAATCGTGTTCTCCGCCAATGAATTGTGCGGCAAAAATCCCTTCTTTTATCTTCTAAACAGCCACAGCAGCAACGTCAGCAGCGCGCTCAAAATCAGGCAGGGCACCCGTGCTTGCCGGTGTAAGTTTTCATTCCCAGCGCGGCACATTTCAGCGCGCAGCCCGCTTCCTCCAGCCTCAGTTTCGGATACCACAGTTCCAGGTCTTCATAAACTTCGTCCAGAAACGCGAGCAAGGTTTTGCTTTTTGCGTGGCGTATTTGTATCGAACGGTTTAAATGAACCGGCATTTAGCTGGTGTAACGATGAACCTTCAGGAACCATCGGCGAAACTACTGGGCTGGGGAAAATCTTTTCTGTGGCTGGCGCTGGCCGTGGCGTGTTTTCATCTCGCCTATACTTCCAGTAAATATCCCGCCGCCGGACTGATGATTTTCGGTTACGCCTTTGGCCTCGTCCGGCTGACCAACCAGCCCAGCGTCCGCCGCGCGTTTTATTTCGGATTGGCGACGGGATTTTTGTGTTACGCGCCGCAACTGTATTTCCTTTGGAACATCTTCGGCCCGGCGGCAATTGTGTTGTGGCTGGTGCTGGCGTTTTGGATCGGCCTGTTCACGGCGATTGTTTGCGGCAGCATCCGGCGATGGGGAAAAGTCAAGGCGGCGTGGCTGATACCGGTGATCTGGACGGGGTTGGAATATTTCCGCAGCGAGCTCTACTACTTGAAATTTTCGTGGCTAAACGTCGGATATGTTTTCCCAAACTATCCACTAACGCCATTCTTGGTTTACGGAATGTTCAGTGTCGGTTTTTTAATTATTTCCATAGCATCGATTCTTTTTTGCATAACCCAAATCAAGCGTCTTTTCGTTGAATGGTTCGTGATGCTTTTATTTATACTGACTGGCTTGGCGTTCTTTCTTCAACTCATTGCCGCCGCTGGACATGAAAGGCCCGTTCCTCCGCTTTCTATCGCCGGGATTCAGATGGAATTCCCTTCATCCGGCGTTCTTCCCAAAGCCCTCGACAAGGCCCTGGTAAAAAATCCCGACGCGCAGATTTTTGTGTTGAGCGAATACACCCTCGACGGCCTGGTGCCGGATGCGCTGAAAAACTGGTGCCGCGAACACTCGCGTTTTCTCGTCGTCGGCGGCAAAGACCCGGTTGGCGCGGATAATTTTTACGACACCGCCTTCGTCGTCGGCACGAACGGCGAGATTGTCTTCAAGCAGGTCAAAAGCGTGCCCATCCAGTTTTTCAAGGACGGCCTGCCCGCGCCGGAACAGAAAGTCTGGAATTCGCCGTGGGGCAAAATCGGCATCTGCATCTGCTACGACTTGAGTTACACACGCGTCACCGACCGGCTGGTAAAACAGGGGGCACAGCTTTTGATAGTCCCAACAATGGACGTTGAGGATTGGGGCCGGCACCAGCACGAGCTTCATGCCCGCGTCGCGCCCGTGCGGGCGGCGGAATACGGCATCCCGATTTTCCGCCTGGCGAGTTCCGGCATTTCGCAGGCGGTTTCCTGGGAAGGCAATGTCGTTGCCAAAACTTCTTTTGCCGACAGCTTGGACCTTCTCCCGGCACAACTCAGGCTGCCAATGCGAGGCTCACTTCCATTGGACCGGTTGCTTGCGCCGGTGTGCGTCGGCAGCACGGCTGTCGTCCTGCTGACGTTGCTGGTTCTTGACTGGCAGGACCGGCGGGCTTCACGCGCGAAAACGGCGGCGTAGGGGCGACATATTCCGGCCATTGTGCCGGTCGCGTTGGAGTTCACGCTTCAGCGTGTCTGCCGCCTTATGCAAGCTGAAGCTTGAACTCCAACGATATTTTTCTTTCACCGGTCGGCATTTGCCCTTTCAATTCCGCCCCATGTCGCGCGATTATGTTGTTGAACCGTTCCGTTCCGAAATCAATTTGCAGATTGATTACGCGCGCGAATTGAACCCGCAACAACTGGCCGCCGTCACCGCGCCGCCCGGTCCTGCCCTCGTCATCGCCGGTGCCGGTTCGGGCAAGACGCGCACGCTCACCTATCGCGTCGCCTACCTGCTCGAACAGGGCATTCCCGCTGACCGCATCCTGCTGCTCACATTCACCAACAAGGCCGCCGGTGAAATGATGCATCGCGTCGCCGGGTTGCTGGGCCGGCAGCTTCCGTCGCTCTGGGGCGGCACATTCCATTCCATCGGCGCGCGGATTTTGCGCTCGCACGCCGATTTGCTCGGTTACCGGCGCGATTTCACCATTCTCGACCGCGACGACGCGAAGGATTTGATCAAAACCTGCATCGCCGAAGCGGGCATCGAAACCAAAGGCACGCATTTTCCGAAGCCCGAGGTGCTGTGTGAAATTTTCTCGCTCGCGGTCAACACGCACAAGAGCACTGCCGAAATCCTTGAGGAACAATTCGATTACTTCGAGCAAATTACCCGGCAGGTCGCCGACGTGCAGAAGCGTTACACCGCCCGCAAACGCGCGACGAACGCGATGGATTTCGATGACCTGCTCGCGCTCTGGCTCAGGCTGTTGCAGGAGCACGCCGACGTGCGCGAACATTACCAACGCCGCTTCCAGTTCATTCTCGTGGACGAATACCAGGACACGAACAAGCTCCAGAGCGACCTGATTGATTTGCTCGCCGAGCGGCATCACAACGTCACCGTCGTGGGCGACGACGCGCAGAGCATCTACGCCTGGCGCGGCGCGAATTTTCAGAACATCTTCAAATTTCCAAAACGCCATCCCGACGCGAAAGTTTTCAAGATCGAGACCAACTACCGCAGCACGCCGGAAATTCTCAAGGTGGCCAACGCCGCCATCGCCGCGAACCGGGACCAGTTCACCAAAATTCTCACGCCCGCGCGCAAGTCCGGCTTGAAACCCGCGCTCGTCACATGTGCCGATGCCGCGCAGCAGGCGGCGTTCATCGCGCAGCGCGTGGCGGAACTGCCCGAGGAAGGCGTGAATCTGAACCGGGTCGCCGTGCTTTACCGCTCGCATTTCCACGCGCTCGAACTGCAGCTTGAGCTGACGAAGCGCCACATCCCCTTCTCAATCACCAGCGGCATCCGGTTTTTCGAGCAGGCTCACATTAAGGACGCGACGGCATATCTCAAGCTGGTTGCCAACCCGCGCGACGAACTCGCCTTCAAACGCATCGTGCAACTGCTGCCGGGAATCGGCGCGAAAGGAGCGGGAAAAATCTGGAAGATTTTTCACGAAAAACTGGAGGGCACTCCTTCGTCAGAACTCAAAAATTCTCCCGTCACCCGACCTTCGGCCACCCTCTCCCCGCCGAGCGGGGAGAGGGACGGGGCGAGGGGCGCTCGTCAGTCTTTGGCAACGGCTTTAACATCTTGCGCGAAGGCCGTTCCTGCCAAGGCGGCGACGGTCTGGAAACAATTCGTTGAGACCATTTCCCAACTGGAGGACAAAGCCGTCCGGCAGAGCGCCGCGAAGATGCTGCGTCTGGTGATGGACGCGGGCTACGACGATTATCTCAAGGAAAACTTCGCCAATTACCGCAACCGTCTGGAAGACCTCGAACAACTCGCCGTGTTCGCTTATCAATTCGGGTCGGTCGAGGACTTCCTGACGCAACTGGCGCTGCTCACCAACGTCGAAGCCGAGGACGGTCAGACTGCGAACCGCGACGCCGAGCAAATCCGGCTCTCAACGATTCATCAGGCGAAGGGCCTGGAATTCGACGTCGTATTCGTCATCATGCTGTGCGACGGGTTGTTCCCGTCCGCGCGTTCGATGGAAAACGACGATGGCGAGGAGGAGGAACGCCGGTTGTTTTACGTGGCCATCACGCGGGCGAAGAACGAACTTTACCTGAGCCATCCGCTGATGCGCGCCGGTTACGGCAGCACCGGCATGGATGCCATGCAACAACCATCACGATTTCTCTCGGAAATCCCGCGCGATTTGTTGAACGAGTGGAACCTGCGCTCGCGCTATGGCTGAGAAAAATCATCAACTACGAAAAACATCTGATTGAACCGAACACCTTGCCAACGGATGAAAAGTGCCAACAGATAAAGACAAGGGAATTCATCCGCGGAACCTTTCATCCGTTGGCGAAATAGACGCGCAATAAAAGTCGCTGCCCACAGACGACGTGAGAATGTAGGACAGGCATCCTGCCAGTCTCATTATTTCGGATTTCAGAGACAGGCGGGACGCCTGTCCTACGCGGCCTACTTGCTGATGCCGCGCTCGCTGCTTCGGACAAATTGAATCAAGTGCTTGACCTCCGGCAGCGGCGGCAGTTCCTTTTCTATTTTCGCCAGCGCGTTGGGAATGGTCAGGCCTTCGCGGAACAGAATTTTGTAAGCATGGCGCAGCGCATTTTGCGCTTCCTCCGAAACCCCGTTGCGTTCCATGCCGATCTTGTTGATGGTGCGGATCTCCGCCGGATTGCCGTCGGCAATCATGAATGGCGGCACGTCCTGCACGATTTTCGAGCAGCCGCCAATCATGGACATTTTCCCGATGCGACAAAATTGATGCACCGCCGCCAGCCCGCCAATCACCGCCTGGTCCTCAACGGTCACGTGTCCCCCCAGCGTCGCGACGTTGGACATGATGACGTGGCTGCCCAAGGTGACGTTGTGCGCAATGTGACAGTAGGCCAGGATGCTGTTGTGCGAACCGACGCGCGTGACTTCGCCGTCGCCGGTCGCGCTGTGGATCGTGACATATTCGCGAAACGTGTTGCCATCGCCGATTTCCGTGCGCGTGTCGCCACCCTTCCACTTCAAGTCCTGCGTTTTCAACCCGATGCTCGCGAACGGGAATATTTCGTTCTCCCGGCCCAGCTTCGTGTGGCCGTCAATGACGACGTGCGAATGCAGCTTGCAGCCGTCGCCGAGCGTCACGTGTTCGCCGATGACGCAGTAAGGACCAATTTCACACTGCGGGCCAATTTTCGCCTTCGGATGAATAATTGCTGTCTGATGAACCATGCGATTTGCGATTTTTGATTTACGATTTACGAGTCGTTCCACTTTCACCGCAGATATCACAACGGCCGCGTAAATCGCAAATCGTAAATCTTAAATTCATTCGGCGTCGAGGAGCATGAAAGTGACTTCCGCCTCGCTGACGACCTCCCCGCGCACCTTGCAGACGCCTTTGGATTTGCAGATTTTTCCGCGCGTTTTCATCAGTTCGATTTCGATGAGGAGCACATCGCCGGGCACGACCGGCTTGCGCCACTTCACATTTTCGGCGGACATGAAATAAGCGAGCTGGCGTCCGGTCTCGACGTGTTTCATCATCAAAAGACCGGCGACCTGCGCGATGGCCTCCAATTGAAGCACGCCCGGCATGATGGGATGGCCGGGAAAATGTCCCTGAAAATACGGCTCGTTTACCGTCACGTTTTTGAGGCCGACAATTTT
>DLMG01000039.1:0-884 GCA_002479245.1 Verrucomicrobia subdivision 3 bacterium UBA7542
CCGGCAATCTCGGCAAATCGTTTTTCCAGATTTGGCCGGCGGACGGCGGCGTGCAGCGCATGCAGCAAATTGGAGGAGAAGGTGAATGGGATTCCCTGTTGCTGCGCGCAAAAGCCGAGGTCGAGATAACGCGGCAATTTGTCCGGAGCGGGCGTGATTTCGTGATGGTAAAAAACCATCGCCAGTCCCGGATACGCGCGCAGTCCTTTGCCGCTGGAACACGACGCGAAGAACACGCCGGTCAAATCCACCGGCATCGTGCCGATGGTGCTGACGCAATCAAGACACAGCTTCACGCCGCGCTCTGCGCACATGGCTTTGAGCGCGTCGAGGTCGGCCAAAATGCCCGTGGAGGTTTCGCAATGTGTGCACCAAAGCCAGGCGGGCGGTTCGCTTGAAACGCCGGTCTCCGACCCGGCCTGAAGCCGCTTGGAAGTCGAAACGTGCCGTGCCGGAGGCCGGCGCTCCAATCCATCTAATTTTTTCCTGACCGCGGCCAGATCCAGCGGTTCGCCCCACGGAAATTCCAGCGCTTCAAATTTCAAATTGAACCGCCGGGCCTGATCCACCAGCCGGCTGCCAAATTCGCCGTTGCTTAAAACCAAACCGGGTTGGTCGAGCAGCGACAATTGTCCGGCGACTACGTCGTTGGCCAAAGTGCCCGAACCCATGAACAGTTCAACCTTCCCGGCGCGGACGAGTTCGCCGAGAATTTGTTTGGTGGCTTGAAAATCCTTTTTAAAATCTTCACCGCGGTGCGATTCCGGCGCCTGCTCGAAGGCGCGCCGCACTTCGCGCCGCACCGTCACCGGGCCGGGCAGAAAATTCACCGCGCTGGGATGAAACGAACGCGCGGGCGACGAGCGCAGAAATTCGCGCGCCGT
>DLMG01000039.1:1000-2677 GCA_002479245.1 Verrucomicrobia subdivision 3 bacterium UBA7542
GCCGACGAGCGGGCCGAAGGGCACGAAGCCGAGGTGTTGATACAATCTTTGCTGCCGGGTGGTGCCGGAAATGATGGCGAGGTCGTAGCCCTTTTCGACGCCGTGCTGCCACAGCAGGGCGAGAATGCCTTGCAACACCTGCCCGCCGCGCGCGCCGCGGAATTTCTTTTCGATGGCGAGCAGCCGGATTTCGCAGATGGTCCGCCCCCGCGGCAAATGGGAATCGAGATCCGGCAGTTTTTGATCGAGCGAGAACGGCCGGTTGCCGCGCACGGCGAGCATCCCGGCGAGTTTCTGGTTGCTGAGACAAATCAAATAGGTGTTTTCGGCGTGGAATTTGTCCACGAGCCGCTGGGTGGGCGACGCCTGATGTTGCGGGATTTCCTCGACGAAGGTCTTGTAATTGAGCCGGTGAATCTGCTCGAATTCCCAGTCTTCCGTCGCAACCTTGAATACCAGCAGTTCCTGTGGGTTCATAATTTTGGTGGTTCCGGTTTTGGCATAACCCCGCGCCGCGCCAGCAGCGCTACTATTTCTTCCGCTAAATTCCGCCGGTGCGCAAGCAAGATTATCGCCGACAAAACGGCCACCAGCGTTGCCGTCAAACCATCACGATTGAACCACAGACTGGCCAGCGGCAAACAGGCGAACGCAAACATGCCGGGGAAAACAGTTTTCCGCATCACGGCAAAACCGGCAAGAAACAGCACGGCGAAGGTCAGTGCAATCCGATAATCAAACACCAGCAATGCGCCGAGTGACGTGGCCGCGCCTTTGCCGCCGCGAAAGCGCAATTGCGCCGGCCAAAGGTGTCCGGCGACAACCCCCAGCATGGCCAGCGCGGCAAGGTGATTGTTATTAGTCCACTCCCGCGCGCTCCAAACTGCCAGCGCGCCTTTGCCAAAATCGCCAAACGCAGTCAGTACAAAACCGGGTTTGCCCAATACCCGACCGACGTTGCGCGCGCCGGTGCTGCCGCTTCCGATTTCACGGATGTCTTTGCCCGTGCGCGCGCGGACGAGGTAATAGCCGATGGCGAAACAACCGAGGAGATAAGCCCCGAGCACGGAGCCGGTTGCTTGAAACCAGTTTGCAGACTGCAAATGTTCAATCCACGCCATGCGGCAGTCACTTTCTGATGATTCGCCCCGAGTTTAACCCGAACCGGGTCGCGTTGCGAAACAAATATTTCATCCGATCCTTGATTTTTTCGTTGCGCCTTAAATGTCCAAAAGCTTGACTTGTTGCGCGGAAACTGATGCAATATTTCATGCACGCGGCAAAAAAAACTTACCTGATTGGCGTTGACCTCGGTGGCACAAACGTCCGGGCAGGCCTGGTTCAAAACGGCAAAATTATTGCGCTCGAAACGCGGTCGCATCCGCCAAAGGCAAGCGCTGAAACCATCATTGATCAAATCTGCCAAATCATCGCGAAGGTTTTGCGACCGGGCGTGAGCGGCATCGGCGGCGGTGTGCCGACCCTGGTGAACAAGGGAATTGTTTATTCGCCAAACAACATCCCGTCCTGGAAGGTCGTTCCCCTCCAAAAAATTCTCGAACGCCGGTTTCACATTCCCGTTGTCTTGAACAACGATGCCAAGTGTTTTGCCCTCGGTGAATTGCACTTTGGCGTCGGACGCGGTCATCAAAATCTGGTCGGCTTGATTGTCGGCAC
>DLMG01000039.1:2801-3808 GCA_002479245.1 Verrucomicrobia subdivision 3 bacterium UBA7542
GGCGCGGGCGAAATCGGCTCGATTGCCTACAAGGAAAAGGATTTCGAACATTATTGCAGCGGGCGGTTTTTTCAGCGCGAGTTCGGCCTGGATGGCGCGGCGCTTTATGCGCGGGCGCAAAAGGGCGATCGCAAGGCGCAGGCGATGCTCGCCGCCTTCGGTGACGACTTTGCCAACGTCATCATGGCTGTGCTTTACGCCTACGACCCGGAAATCATCGTGCTCGGCGGCTCGGTCAGCAAGGCGTATCCGTATTATGAGAAGCGGATGCGCGAAAAACTGAAGGCGTTTCACTATCAGAACAGCCTGAAAAAAGTGGTGATTGTCCAAACCCAAAAGCCCAACATCGCCGTGCTTGCTGCGGCCGCGCTTTGTCTCGACAACCAGTAAACCTTGCGGCAGATTTTCCCGGCCAGGGCCCATGGAATGTGGACTTACGAACCCCGCCAGGGCCGGAAGGCAGCAACGGTAGTTTGCTCCGTATCTGCCGTGGTCACCCTGGCATCTTTCAAATGATGAAGGCCGAATGAAGAAAGCAGAAACAAAACCTGTCCGCTGGGTGCAAAACATCCTCGCTTCTTCATCCTTCATTCTTCATTCTTCATTCGTATGGCCTATCAGGTAATCGCCAGAAAATACCGTCCGCAACGGTTTGCCGATGTTATCGGCCAGGAACACGTCACGCAGACGCTCGCCAACGCCATCGAGCAAAAGCGCATCGCGCACGCCTACCTGTTTTGTGGCCCGCGTGGCACAGGCAAGACGACCATCGCCCGCATTTTCGCCAAATGCCTGAATTGCGCCGGCGGCCCGAAAATCGCCTTCGACGACCAGGATTCGCGCTGCCTTGAAATTGCCGAAGGCCGCTCGCTCGATGTTCTGGAAATTGACGGCGCGAGCAACAACGGCGTCGAACAGGTTCGCGAACTGCGCGAGACCTGCAAATACGCGCCCGCCAATTCGCCGTTCAAAATCTACATCATTGACGAAGTCCACATGCTTTCGAC
>DLMG01000091.1:0-635 GCA_002479245.1 Verrucomicrobia subdivision 3 bacterium UBA7542
CGGCCCGTGTGCTGGTCAACGATGATGACCTTGTTCTCCTGAATGACATATTCCACGTCGAGCTGGTAAAGGCTGTAAGCCTTGAGCAATTGCGAGATGGCGTGAATCTTTTGCGCCTTGGTCTCGAAATCCTGCTGCACCTTCGTCTTCGCTTCCATGCGCTTGCGCGCGTCGGGTTCCGGCCCGGTGTCAATTTCATGCAGCGCCGTTGTGAGTTCGGGCAGCACAAAAGCCTCCGGGTCTTTCGGGCTGACAAAATTGCGGCCTTTTTCGGTCAAATCGGCATCGAAACTTTTCTCGTCAATGGCAAAAAGCAATTCCTCCTTCTCCCGGTAAAGGTCAACTTTCTTCTGGTCCTTGTGCAAATCCAGTTCAGCCTGGTTCATCAACTTGAGGTTTTCCGGGTCTTCCAGAATTTTCATCAGGCCCTCGGATTTGGGCTGGCCCGTCTTGACGCGGAACAACAACATGCCAATCTGATTTTCGAGCGCCTCGGGATTTTGAGGATTTGAACCATCGGTCGGATGCAGCTTTTTGATCAGCGTCTCGGCTTCGGACAAAAACCGGGCGCACAAGCGTTCCTGGGCCCGGACGAGCGATTCGACGAGCGGTTTCCACTGGCCGTATTGCTCGTC
>DLMG01000091.1:688-6237 GCA_002479245.1 Verrucomicrobia subdivision 3 bacterium UBA7542
GGGCCGCTGATGATGAGCGGTGTGCGGGCTTCATCAATCAGGATGGAGTCCACCTCGTCCACGATGGCGAAGTAATGGCCGCGCTGGACCTGTTCTTCTTTGCGCGCCGCCATGCCGTTGTCGCGGAGATAATCAAAACCGAACTCGGCATTCGTGCCGAAGGTGATGTCACAATTGTATTGCTCGCGACGGACGCGTGGCGGCTGGTCGTGCAAAATGCAGCCGACGGTCAGGCCAAGAAATGTGTAAATCGCGCCCATCCATTCGGAGTCGCGCGCGGCGAGGTAGTCGTTGACCGTCACGAGGTGGACGCCGCGTCCGGTGAGCGCGTTGAGATAAATGGGCAGGGTGGCGACGAGCGTTTTGCCTTCGCCGGTGGCCATTTCGGCGATGCGCCCGCTGTGCAGGGAGTAGCCGCCGATGAGCTGCACATCGAACGGAATCATCTCCCAGAGCAATGGATGCTCGCGCACGATGATTTCCGTCTTGCGTTCGGTGAGACGGCGGCAGGCGTTTTTAACGACGGCGAACGCTTCCGGCAGGATCTCATTGAGCGCCCTGGCCAACTCCGTTTTGTCCTGAATTTGCGAGAGTCGCGCCTTCCAAACGGCGGTTTTCTGGCGGAGCTCGTCGTCGGAAAGTTTTTGGAGTCCGGCCTCGACCTCGTTGATCCGGCGGACGAGCGGCCAAAGTTTCTTCACTTCGCGGTCATTCTTCGACCCGAAAATCCATTTCAAAAAATTCACAGTAAAACCAAATAGTCAGTTGAAAATAGAAACAAAACGCTACGCGATGAAACGCAAAGCGTCAAAACGAATCGCCGATATTTCGGGTCAGGGGGTCAGGAAGAAACCGCTGTTACGTGGTGGGCTGTTGCGACGGCGGCGGATTTTGCCGGACTGCCGGGCTTGGATTCGGCGGCAGGGCATCGTGAACGATGATTGCCGCGCGTTTGGCCGCTTCGGAGATGAGCTTGAGGTGCGGTTCGAGCGCGGGATTTTCACCGTGCTTGAACAGCAAACGGTCGGCGTAGCCTCGAATGATTGCGATGATATTGTTCAGTTCGTGCGCGACCGCAGGTGAGACGTACTGTGTCGAATCAAATTTCTGGTTGGTTTCGTGCAGGGCATCCGCGCCCGCCGCCGCCTCCGCCATTTTTTTGTAGATATTTTCCAATGATGACATCGCTATTATGCATAGCACCTTGCGCGCCAGATTTTTAGACGCGGAAAAACTCAATTTTACCGGCGCGGCGCCGGCCCGATTTCATCACGCATTTCAAGTTTTTTATTGAATGAGACATACTGTTCCAAAGCAGGACAGAAACTTTTGGGTATTTAAATCGCAGGCTGGCTTCTTTTCGTCGCTTCGTTATCCTAAGCCCGGAATCACGGATGAATACCGCGCCCGCATCTCTCGGCCTCATTGCCGGCAATCGTTCCTTGCCGCTGGAATTTGCCCGGCAGGCACGCGCCGCCGGGGTCAAACGGCTCGTCGCCGTTGCGTTTGAAAACGAAACCGATCCCGCGCTGGCCGGACTGGTGGATGAAATCGTCTGGCTCAAAGTCGGCCAGCTTTCAAAAATGATTTCCGCGTTTGCCGACCGCGGGGTGAAGCGATGTGTCATGGTCGGCCAAATCGCGCCGAAAAATCTTTATGATTTGCGACCCGATTTGCGCGCGATGTCGCTGTTGTTCCGGCTGAAGGAGAAAAACGCCCACACGATTTTCGGCGCGATTGCGGATGAATTGAAAAAAGACGGCGTTGAATTGATTGACGCGACGCCGTGGCTGAAATCGCTCATGCCGCAAGCCGGTTTTCATCTCGGCCCGGAATTGTCGGATGAACAACGCGCGGACGTGGAATTTGGTTTTCGCATTGCCCGGGAGGTTTCCCGTTTGGAAATCGGGCAGACTGTTGTCGTAAAAAAAGGCGCGGTGCTTGCGGTCGAAGGGTTTGAAGGCACGGACAAATGTCTTGCGCGCGGCGGGGAACTCGCCGGCAAGGACGGCGGCGCAGTGGCGGTCAAAGTGGCCAAGGTCAATCATGACATGCGGTTCGACATTCCTTGCATCGGCTTGCAGACACTGGAAACTTGTGCCCACGCCGGAATTTCCGTGCTGGCACTGGAAGCTGGGAAAACCCTGCTGCTGGAACAGGAGGCTTGCGGGCAACTGGCGAAAAAAAATATAATCTCCGTGACAACCATTGATTAAATCCCCCAACTTTTATCCCTCAACTCCCAACTTCTGATTTCCATGCTCACTTCCCACGAACTTTTCGGTTTCATGTCGCCGAACCTGGCCGGCGAAATCATCACGTTCACCCTTGAATCGGACAAACCGGTTTACCGCGCCACGCTCAACGCCGTTGCCGAAGCGCGGCACTTGCGCCCGGTTTTCCTTGAGCGCCAGCCCAAAACCCAGCGGCACGCGGCCATGATCGCCACCCTGGCAAGGCCCGCGCTGGATTTGGTCGCGGGCAGCCTGATTCGCACCTGGTTGCTGAAAAAGCACAAGTCCATGCTTGTGGATTTTTTGAACGCGCTGGGGATTAAAAACGAGGAGGGCGTGGTTGAAAATTTGCCGGAGAGCATGGACGACGCGAAATTGAAGCCCGCGATTGAAACGCTGCTCGCGAAATATCCGCCCGAAGCCGTGGCGGTTTATCTGAATGCGTTCAACGACATGAATGAAGCAAACTGGGCGAATCTCAAAAGCATCCTGGAATCAGATCCCCGGCTGCAACTGGGGGCAAATGTTTGAAGGTTGACCGGGACGTTCCCGCTTCGGAAGATTCCTGAATGAAGAATTTGACGGGCAGGCGGGCGCAAATCCTTGAATGGAGCCGCTCAAAATGGGCGGGCTTGGTGCTGGTCGGGTGTGTGTTTGCGCTGGCCGCGGCCCTTTCCTGGCGCCGGTGGCCGGACATCCTGGTTGACTTCGGGATACAACTTTACCTGCCGTGGCGAATTTCCCAAGGAGATGTGCTCTACCGCGACATGATGTATCTGACCGGTGGTCCGCTGTCCCAATACTTCAATGCGCTGCTCTTCAAGTTTTTTGGCGTTTCATTTCGGACGCTGATTTTTGCCAATCTGGCCGTCACGGCGGGGATGTTGGTTTTGGTTTACCGCCGTTTTCTGGCGGCGGCGGACCGGTTGACGGCAACCATGATTTGTCTGGCGATTGTGCTGGTGTTTGTGTTCCAGCATTTCGTACCGGTCGGCAACTACAATTATGTTACGCCCTATTGCCACGAGATATTTCACGGGCTGGTGCTTTCCCTCGTGGTGGTGATGTGGTTGTCGGATTGGGTTGAAAAGGAGCGAATTCAATTTGCCGTGGCGGCCGGCTTGGGTTCCGGCCTGGTGTTTCTGACCAAACCGGACGTTTTCCTGGCGTTAATTGTCTGCGTGGTGGCGGCTTTTTTTGTCGTTGTTTTTTTTCACCGGCGTACCGGCTTCGCGGCCCAATCGCTGGTGGCGTTCCTGCTGGCGGGATTAATTCCCCTGGTGATGTTTTTTGCGCTTTTTCTCCAGGTTGAGGACTGGCGGACGAGTATGCGTTCGGTGGTTTCGGCGTGGGTGCCGTTGTGGCATACGTCCATTACCCGGGACCCGTTTTATCAATGGTGCCTGGGATTGGACCTGCCATTTCTTCATCTCGAAAAGATGGCAGCGCATTTTATTTTCATCGTGATGATAACCGTGATTTACGCCCTGGCCTTCCGGTGCGGGATGGAATCAAGGTTCAAATGGGTGAGACCGTCCTGGATGGTTTGGCCGTTGTTGATAGTGCCACTTTTGATTTTGGCCGTTGTCTGGAATTGGGTTGATTGCGGCCGGTCGTTGCCCCTCCTGGGTTTGTCCGCCGGTGTGTTGCTGGGTTTGAGCTGCAGGAAAATCGCGGCCGAGCCAGCGATGATCTTTCCGTTGCTTTGGAATGTGTTTGGCCTGGCGTTGCTGGCCAAGCTGGGGCTTTTCGCACGGATTTGGCAATACGGATTTGCGCTGGCCATGCCGGCGTTTGCGGGAGTGGTGTACTTGTTCGTCTGGCTGCTGCCGTTGCGGCTGGAACAAAGATACCGCGTCCGCTCCCATTTATTTCGCGTGACCGCCTGCCTGGTGCTGGTGACCGGGTTTGTCCGTCTGTTTCTGCTCTCGGAATCGTATTATCTCCGGAAGGACCGGCCTGTGGGAGGCGATGGGGATAAAATCATGGCCTACGGTCTGGCCGTGGATCCATTTCATGGCACGGTTGAAACCGCATTGTCCTGGGTTGAAAAGAATGTGCCGCCGGACGCGACGCTGGCGGTTCTGCCCGAAGGGGCCATGATTAATTATCTGAGCCGGCGGGTGAATCCAACTCCCCAGCTCGCCTGGTTCCCGCCGGTGATGGCGGTGTTCGGTCAAACCAACATGACCGCCGCCTTTGAGAAAAACAGTCCCGACTATGTCCTGATCATTGCCCGGAGTGCCTCCGAATTCGGGGTGGGTTTTTTCGGCTACGACCCACGGTATGGGATGGAACTGATGCAGTGGGTTGGCAGTCATTACGACCGGGTCTATCCAGTGCCGGACCCGGCCGGGAAACTCGCACCCCAAGAGCACTCTTTTTTCGAACTGCAAATCCTGAAACGGCGACCGCTCATTTTGCCGGCAGGAAACAATTGAAACGATCCCCCTTCACCTATTCTTATGCCGCTTATGAAAAAATTTCTGATTGAATTCATCGGCACATTCTTTCTGGTGCTCACCGTTGGCATGACGGTCATTGAGCTTGGTGCCAGCGTGCCCGGCGGCTGGCGAGAGGGAAAAAAGTATTTCAACAATAGTTCCGAAAGTGCTTTAATCCGGAAAAACCGAAATACATTTATGGCCAAAATCGTGCAACGGCCACGCTCCGGCGCGGTGAAAAGCAAATTCATTGGAGCCAGAAGTTGACCGCCAGCGTAAATTTCGCGAACAATCTCAACCAAACCACAGAATTCACTTCAACCGAACCAAGGAGTAAACATATGTCAACCGAAGCCAAGTGCCCTTTCAACCACGGCGCTGCCACCGGCGGCACCACGAACCAGGACTGGTGGCCGAACCAGTTGCGGCTCGATCTCCTGCAACAGCATTCCTCCAAGTCCAATCCGATGGGTGCGGATTTCAACTACGCAAAAGAGTTCGAGAGCCTCGACCTGGCGGCGGTGAAGAAAGATCTCGCAGTGCTGATGACCGACTCGCAGGACTGGTGGCCGGCAGACTTCGGCCACTACGGCCCGTTATTCATTCGCATGGCGTGGCACAGCGCCGGCACTTACCGCACCGGTGATGGCCGCGGCGGCGGCGGCCGGGGACAGCAGCGCTTCGCGCCGCTTAACAGTTGGCCGGACAACGTCAGTCTGGACAAGGCGCGTCGTCTGCTCTGGCCAATCAAGCAGAAGTATGGCCGGAAAATTTCATGGGCCGACCTGATAATCCTCACCGGGAACGTCGCCCTAGAAACGATGGGCTTCAAAACGTTCGGTTTCGGAGGCGGTCGCGAGGACGTCTGGGA
>DLMG01000091.1:6309-11564 GCA_002479245.1 Verrucomicrobia subdivision 3 bacterium UBA7542
CGGATCAGGACGTCTATTGGGGCGCCGAGAAAACCTGGCTGGCTGACAAACGTTACTCCGGCGAACGGGATCTTGAAAATCCGCTCGCAGCCGTGCAGATGGGACTGATTTACGTCAACCCGGAAGGCCCGAACGGGAATCCCGATCCGGTCGCCGCGGCGCGGGACATTCGCGAGACCTTCGCCCGCATGGCGATGAACGACGAGGAAACAGTGGCGCTCATCGCCGGCGGCCATACCTTCGGCAAGACTCACGGCGCCGGCCCTGCGTCCCATGTGGGGCCTGAGCCCGAAGCGGCCGGCCTCGAGGAACAGGGCTTGGGCTGGAAGAGCAGCTTTGGCACCGGCAAAGGCGGCGACGCGATCACCAGCGGTTTGGAAGTCACCTGGACACAGACACCGACGAAGTGGAGCAGCTACTTCTTCGAAAACCTGTTCAATTACGAATGGGAACTCACTAAAAGCCCGGCCGGCGCGCATCAGTGGGTGGCGAAAGGAGCCGACGCGACGGTTCCAGACGCGCACGACCCGTCGAAGAAGCGCCTGCCGACCATGCTGACCACCGACTTGTCGCTGCGTTTCGACCCGGCTTACGAAAAAATCTCGCGGCGCTTCCTGGAGAAACCGGACCAGTTCGCCGACGCATTCGCCCGGGCGTGGTTCAAGCTCACGCACCGCGACATGGGCCCGTGCGCGCGTTATCTCGGACCGGAGGTCCCGAAAGAAGAAGAACTCATCTGGCAAGACCCCATTCCCGCGGTGAATCACAAATTGATTGATGCGCAGGACATCGCCTCGCTGAAAAGCAAAATCCTGGCGTCCGGCCTCTCTGTCTCGGAGCTGGTTTCGACCGCGTGGGCGTCGGCGTCCACGTTCCGTGGCTCCGACAAGCGCGGCGGTGCGAACGGTGCGCGCATTCGTCTGGCGCCGCAGAAGTTTTGGGAAGTCAACCAGCCGGCCCAACTGGCGAAGGTGCTTAAGACTCTCGATGGCATCCAGAGCGCTTTCAACAGCGCCCAATCTGGCGGCAAGAAGGTCTCGCTGGCTGACCTGATCGTTTTAGCCGGTTGCGCCGGCGTCGAGCAAGCGGCGAAGAATGCCGGCCACAATGTGACGGTTTCTTTCACCCCGGGACGCATGGACGCCTCCCAGGAGCAGACCGACGTCGAGTCCTTCGCCGTGCTCGAACCCATCGCGGACGGCTTCCGCAATTACCTCAAGGGCAAATACACCCTGTCGGCCGAGGCGCTGCTGGTGGACAAGGCGCAATTACTGACCCTGACCGCGCCCGAAATGACGCTGCTCGTGGGCGGCATGCGTGTCCTGAAGACCAACTTTGGAGGGGCGCAGCACGGTGTCTTCACCAAGCGACCGGAGGCGCTGACCAACGACTTCTTCGTGAACCTGCTCGACATGGGCACGGAGTGGAAGCCGGTCTCGAAAGACGCGGACGTGTTTGAAGGCCGCGATCGCAAAACGGGTGCACTCAGGTGGACTGGCACGCGTGTTGATCTCGTTTTCGGTTCAAACTCCCAACTCCGCGCCTTGGCGGAAGTTTACGGAAGCTCGGACGCGCAGTTGAAATTTATTCGCGACTTTGTCGCGGCTTGGAACAAGGTGATGAACCTTGATCGCTTCGACCTTGCGTAACCGCTGATCTTTCGTCTGTCGAGCCATCATCTGCTTACCGGCCTTTCGGGTGAAGGCGGACGGGATGCTGAATCCCGTCCGCGCAGCTTGATGCGCTTCGCCGCGCCAAAAGCCACGGACGCTTATTTCCGCAAGTTTCATGATCCGCGTTTCCGGCTGGATTGCGCGCCTGTTTCAAAGAGAACAGTTCCAAACCAACCGCGTTCCCTGAAACTCGAATAGAACATGAAAAACGGACTCTTCCCACTCACAGCCACTGCGGGAAATCCGGATTACGGCCTCGCCATCGGATTCACGGTGACGGTCATGGCGTTTGCGGCCATTGCTTTCAAACGTATCACCCACGAGGACGAATGATTAGGGCGCCCGGACGCAAAAAAACACTTTTTATTTTTGCGCCGTATGTTTTAGTAGAGCACATGACATCCAATTCCCGGCGTTTTCTTGCCATCGTCGTTTTGTTTATGAGCGCAAAACTAGCATCTGCCGCTTCAACCGAACTCGGAACTTTTTCGCACCAACGTGACATCGGCAATGTTGCCAGGGCCGGAACGGTGAATTTTGATCCCGCCAAGGGCGAGTATCTCGTCGCCGGCGGCGGCGAGAACATGTGGTTTACCAACGACGCCTTCCATTTTGTCTGGAAGCAGGCGTCGGGCGATTTCACGCTGACGGCGGACGTTAAATTCATCGGCACTGGCGGCAATCCGCATCGCAAGGCGTGCCTGCTCGTCCGCCAGTCGCTCAAGCCGGGTTCGGTTTACGCGGATGTCGCCCTTCATGGCAGCGGCCTGACGGCGCTTCAATACCGCGACACGCCGGACAGTCCGACGCATGAAATTCAATCGATCATTTCCGCCCCCGCGCGGATGCGAATCGAAAAACGCGGCGATTACATTTCAATGTGGCTTGCTGCCGCGGGTGAAGAGCTGAAACCTGCCGGGGGTTATCTGCGGATTCCGTTCAAGGGGAAATTTTATGTCGGCCTCGGTGTTTGCGCGCACGACAACAAGGCCATGGAGAAGGCGGTTTTCTCGAACGTCGAACTCAAGCCGGTTTCGACACCTGCCAATGCCCAGCCGGTTCTCGAAAGCACGCTGGAAACCGTTGAAGTTGCTTCCACCGACCGGAGCGCGGTTTATCGCACCCGCGACCATATCGAAGCGCCGAACTGGTCGCAGGACGGAAAGTTTTTCCTCTTCAACAGCAACGGGCGGATTTACAAACTGCCGGTGAAGGGCGGCACGCCGGAGCCGTTGAACACCGGGGATCAAATTCATTGTAACAACGATCACGGCCTCTCGCCCGACGGAACGCAGTTGGCCGTCAGCGACCAGACCCAGGATGGCAAGTCGCGCATTTACATTCTGCCGGTTTCCGGCGGAGCGCCGCGTCTGGTCACGCCGCCGGCGCCGTCATATTGGCACGGCTGGTCGCCGGACGGCAAAACGCTTGCCTATTGCGCCGAGCGCAACGGCAAGTTTGGCATTTACACGATTCCTCTTGCCGGCGGCGAAGAAACCCGCCTGACCACTGCACCCGGTGGTTTGGACGACGGCCCTGATTATTCGCCGGACGGAAAATATATTTATTTCAATTCCGACCGGACCGGCAGAATGCAAATTTGGCGGATGAAACCCGACGGCTCGGAGCAGGAACAAATCACTTCCGACGATTACAACAATTGGTTCGCGCACCCATCGCCGAACGACCGGTGGATTATTTTCCTCTCTTACGCAAAGGACGTGAAAGGTCATCCAGCAAACAAAGATGTGATGATCCGGCTCATGTCGCTCTCGGACAGAAAAATTCAAGTGCTCGCGCAATTGTTTGGCGGGCAGGGAACAATCAACGTACCGTCCTGGTCGCCAGACAGCCAGAGTGTGGCTTTCGTCAGCTATCAATTGGTTTATCCGTGAGGTTCCAGCCCGTCCTGAAGGCAAACAAAAATGTGACTGGTGACGACCGCCGGCCGCTTCACGGCTTTCTTCGCGCGCAACCGGATGGAACATTGCTGTCGGTAAAATTGCAGCCGCGCGCCTCGATCAATGAAATTGGCGAACCGCTTGGCGATGAACTGCGAATCAAAGTCACTGCGCCGCCGGTGGATGCCGCGGCGAACGAAGCGTTAATTAAATTACTGGCTGAAAAGCTTGACTGCGCACGTGGGCTTGTCGAATTGGTGCGCGGTCACAAGTCGCGGCACAAAATTGTGAAACTTTACGGTTTCACGCCGGAGGAAGTCTTCAAAAAGCTCGGCTAAATCTACGCGGTCAGTTCCTCCACTGGATACGTCCAAATTTTCGCGAGAGTTGGATGACAATGCGTCGTCGCCCCAATTAGCTGGAAGAACGACCTGAATGCGAGCCGGGAACGTTTGGCGTGCCGGCATGAACAAAGAAACTAACCAGCAATCCGGAGAAGCAAGTCGTTCAATTCCTGCATGTTTGGCGGTTTGCCAATCACGGCGTCCACTTCCGGAGCGGTTTCTCCGTCTTCCTTCATAATCGTGCCCCAGCCGGTCATCATGATGACCGGTGTTTTGGGAGATTCCGCTTTGATCTCCCGGGCCACATGGTGTCCATCAATATCCGGCATGCCCCAATCGGTGATGACGACTTCGTACGGCTGCTTTTCCCGCATCGCGGTGCGGAACAATTCAACGCCGTCCTTGCCGCCGGAGGCGACCATCACCCGATGCTTGAAGTGCGTGAGACAATCGTTGAGGAGCTGCCTGACCTTTTCGTCGTCATCGATGCACAAGATGTTTAAGGAACGCTTTTGTTTGGCCTGGAACAGAGCGCCCCGGCCGGTTTGTGGGGTTTTCCCCCGGATGGGAAAGGTGAGCCGGATACTGGTGCCGGCGCCGGGGGTGCTGTTGACCTCAACGGTGCCGTCGTGGCGTTGCGCCATGCCATAAACCATCGCCAGACCCAGTCCCGTGCCGCCGCGCTGGCTTTTGGTGGAAAAGAACGGTTCCAGGCAACGTTGACGGGTTTTCTCATCCATGCCGATGCCGTTATCCCGCACTTCAAGCTGAAGCTGCCGTTCCGAGTTCTCGTTTTCGTCCAAGGTGGAACGAGTGATGGACCGGGTGACGAGGGTGATGATACCGCCTTGGGGCAAGGCGTCCACCGCATTAAAGATCAGGTTGATCAACGCTTCCCGGAGTTCGCTGGGGTCGCTCAACAGCAGCGGCAGTTCGGGTTCCAATTCGCGCTGAATCTGGATGGAGATGCCGTCACGCTGGGGAAGGTCGCGCCAGCGCGGCCGGGTGAGTTCGATCGCTTCCTCAATGGTTTGATTGATGTTCACCTCGGTCAATTCCTCCGTGGCGGAGCGACGGCGGTAAAACTCCCGCATGCGGGCGACAATTTTGGCTATGTCCCCGCCTGCCTGGTTGATGGTTTGCAGGTAATGCCGTGAGGCCTCCGGCAAATCCGGCAGCGTGTTCAGCAACAGTTCCGAATAGGCGATCACGGGAGACAGGGCATTGTTGACGTCGTGGGCAACCCCGCTGGCCATCTGGCCCAAGGCCCGGAGGCGCTCCTGCTGCACCACCACCTGCTGGGTCCGGCGCAGTTCTTCATAAGCTCTCTGAAGTCC
>DLMG01000028.1 GCA_002479245.1 Verrucomicrobia subdivision 3 bacterium UBA7542
GTCATTACCATCGCATTGCCGCCGGAAATGAATTCGCTGAAAATCGGCGAGGCGATGCAGGAAGCCGGTTATCTCCTGAGCTGCAACAGCGAATATCTGCGCCGTAAAAACTGGATTCAGATTTGCCTGATGGGCGAGTGCCCGCGCGAAAAGGTTGTCCCGGTCGCCAACGCCCTCAACCGCGTTTGCTTTCACCGCGCGGCTTCGCCCGCCGTCACTGTTTAACAGCCCGTTGAAAATCTCTTTCTCTGTAGGAGACGAGGTGACGAGTCTCAAATTTCTTCGGTTTTTGAGGGACAAGTTAGAGACTCCTTACGTCGTCTCCTACTTTTTTTACGGGCTATTAAGCCGGAAAAACAAATTCCCCGCCGACGGACTGATGGTAACGCTCAGGGTGCGCCGTTGGTGTTCATCGGCAACTCAACCGGTGTCCAATTCCCCGCTTTTCATCGGCCAGCCCGCCGCCAGCATCCCCTTGTAACCGCCGATGAGCGAGTGAACGTTGCGATAGCCCATCTTTTGCGCCGCATCGCACGTCAGCGCCGACCGGAATCCGCCGCCGCAATACATGATGATTTCCGTCTTCGGGTCGTGAAACAGCTTTTCCAAATCGCGTTCCAGGATTCCCTTGCCCAGATGCACGGCTTCGGCGGCATGGCCGGCCTGCCATTCGTTATCTTCCCGCACGTCCAGCAGAACGATCTTGGGATTGGCAGCCAGACGCGCGCGCGCCTCGGCGACACTGATCTCGTTGACGCGTTTTTTTGCGTCATTGACCAGATTCAGAAAACCGGGTGCATGAACCATGCTACCAAGTTAGGCCCCGCGCCCGGCCGGTCAAACAAATTTCTGCTGGCCGGTTTGTTTTTGCGGCTAGCCGTCCGGCAAATTCCGTCGAGCGAATTTTCAAGATGACGGCGGACGATTCTCCGGCTTTGTAGCGGCGCGTCGGCAGACCGCCGCAAACTTTCCCGCTCTTTTTCAGATGGCGGCGCTCTGCCGAGACGCCGCTACGCCAATCCCGGTACCCGGAGAAAGCGGCGGTGAACGCGCCGCAATCCAGACGCTTTGCGCAGTTTGAAGGTGTCCGGCAGTCGCGAAGCGTCTGGACTGCGCGTGTCTTTAGCACCGCTTTCCGGCACGGCTGGCCGTCCGGCAAATCTCGGCGCGCGAATTTTCAAGGCGAAGCTAAACGATAATTGAATACGTTTCTTGACACATTTTTGCCCTGACAACTTCTGTTTCTGTAAAACCATTCATATCCAATAACTTTCTTACGACTGTTTCATCCAAAGGGCAGCAATAACCTAGGATTACCCGCTTAAGCGATTTATCAGGCAATCGCCATTCATCATGGCCATCAGAGTGTTGGCAGTATTCTAGACCAATTTGCAAACGATACTCTTGTTCAAAAGAGAAACCTGGAGACTTATTTATCATTAACCTCTTTAGCAGTTCGATAAGATAATGATTAGTTGCTGTTTCATCACGACGAATTTGTCGCCATTGATTAAAATTCAATACAGGTCGTTCGGGAAAATAAGTCATTTTCTGAAGATGATCATCAGGCCAAAGATATTTTACTTCAAATGCAACACCACGGTGTTTCTCGGCATAATGTGACCAAGGTGCTGGTCGGGAAACAGAATCGCAAAAGCACAAAACTCGTGACCACGATTCCAAATAACGCAGATATTCGATTTGGAAATTCTCCACGAACTTTTGTTCTTCTGGCGTGGCCACTCCGGTAAAGCCGAGGCACTGGTCAAATGGATCGTTAAATTTGGATACCAGCCCAACTCTGAACTTCCCAGCTACAAGGGTTTTCAATGCCCCGTCTGAATCTAAAAAGCGGTAAAGTGGAATTGGATCGGCCATTATATTTTTGCCGGCTAGACAAGATACTCGCGAACCATTGCTGCCGTTAAGCCACCGCTTTTGGTAAAGAACCTCTGGATGCCGTCCGGCCCTAAAGTTAGCTGGAGCGGAGCACGCAATTTTGCCTCCACAATTGCCACCAACGCTTCCGCTTCGAGCAGGATGACTTCGCTTACCTCTGTTTCCATTTTGATCGAAGCAATTGTGTCGTCAAAATCATCGGCGAACGAGCTTGAAACAATGACGTAGTAAGTATTTCTATAGCGGCGACTCAGTTCGCGGCTCTGAGTGGTGATGTATTCTCGGATCGTTCGGTCGTCAGTGCCCAAGCTGTATGGGTCCACACGAACCTTCCCGTCCCACAAAATGGCGTAGTTATCGTCGAGCGCCAACGCTCGTCCATCGGGCACGCGTCCCTGTCCCTGTCCCAACAGTTTAGTTTCGTAACCCAATATCGTAAGTGCTGCATCAATGTTTTTTTCAAACGCCCTCTCAAGGCTCGTGCCAGAACGTTTCGCCGCCTCAACCAACCATTCTTCGTGGCGGGCCATAGCCGGAAGGATGGCAACAATCGGTGGAATGTAGCTTTCAGGCAAACGGTCTAGGTCGGCAGATGCGGGGAGTTTTACAGCAGACTTGGCCAATGAAGGTTCAGCAGCCTTCTGCTCTGCTTTGACAATGTCGTATGGATTGCCGCCCTTGAACCAAAAGACATGTTCAACATCATAAAGACCAAAAACCCGCTTGCTTGTCTCACTGAATAGCTTCGCCAAAACTTCGTGAATCCGCTTGAACGCCAAATAATCCTCCGCAATGTCCTCTGACGGCTGCCAGATGTTTAGATCGGTCATCGTCTGCACGGCGTTGGTATAATAAACCGGCCACACCTCACGATCCTGAATCTGCCAAAAGTAAGACAGAAAGAAAGGAACGCTTCCCATTTTTGGTGCGCCGTATCGAGTGTTTCCTTCACCAACCCATTGTTCTCCCAACCGCTTGATATAGCTTGCGAATGTCTTGATTCTGCTAGACGCGATTTGTTCATTGGTCGGAACGGCCAATGCAGATTTCAGTTCTTGGTCACATTCTTTGGCGTCATCGGCAACATTGACAACCATGTTGAAGAACATTTGGCCCTTGATTCCTTTGAACCCCCAAAGCTCGTTGCGTTTATTTATTCCATCTGCTTTGGATTTGAAGTCGGCAAGTATCACCTTGCCTGCGAGGTAATCGGCAAGGAGTGGCTTCAATTCATTCTCAATGAGCCTGACTCGATTTGCATCAAGTTCTGCGCTAAGTTCCACCGGAGTTTTTCCCTCTGGCCCAGGAGGCGCAGAAAGATATTCATTCATGACTTCAATAGCCCGTTTGCGCTGTTGTTCATTGATCGTGTTCATTTTATTTCCTTTTTTATATGCGCTGTCATTCAATTCCTAACAACTTAATTTGAAAATTATTCTCGCTGGAAATCTGGTCGAGCATGACTTTGGCGGCGCTTTACTTGCCATGCTGAGAGATTAGTTGTTTTCAACCGGCTTGCAAGTGCGCGCCTCGCGAAACGGTTAAACAAATTTCATTGGCAACGTGGCTGCGCATTGGCTTACTCGCCGGGTGTCGCAACCGAAACATAACGCCGCCATTGCCGGAAGCCTCCTGTTCGTGGTTTTTCTGTGGGGTGGCAACAACGCGGGAACCAAGTGGCTGGTCGCCGCGTGGCCGCCCATCTGGACCGGTGGCATCCGCTTTCTCCTTGCCGGTTTGTTGTTGCTGTCGGTGCTGCGCTTTACTTCGTGGCTTGGTGAATACCGCCCGTTGACATCTGGATTGCGCCGGCAATTGTGGTTGCGCGGCGGTTTAAGCCTAGCGGTGTATATCGTCGTCTTCAACTGGGCCTTGCGTCTGACTGCGGCTTCGCACGTGGCGTTGTATCTCGGCGCATCCCCCGTGTGGACTTTGTTGTGGGAGGAACGGCCGCAACGGACGTGGGCTAGTGCGCGGCGTTACGGAGCGGCGTTGCTCGCGCTGGGCGGCGTGCTGGTCCTGTTCTGGCCGGCGTTGCAAACGGCAAAATTGGACCTGCTCGGAGAATTTTTGGGGCTGGCCGCGAGCATCTTGTGGGCGAATTTCAGCCATCAAATGCGCATTTTAAGCGCCAGCTTGAGCGGGGCGGAAGTCGCGGCGCACACGATGTGGATATCGGGGATTGTGCTGATGCCGTTCGGGCTGGCTGAGATCGCTATGCGCGGCATCCCTATCAACGCCGGGTGTCTGGGGGTGCTGGCATTCTGCATCCTGTTCGGTGGCGTAATTCCCTATGCACTCTGGAACAACGCCCTCCGCCATTGGCGCACGAGCCAGGTCGTGCTGTTCAACAATCTCATTCCGTTGAGCACGATGACCTGGGCCTGGTTCTTTTTGCATGAACCATTCACACCCAAGTTTTGGGCGGCAATGATTTTGATTGTGGCCGGAGTGGTGCTGGGGCAGGCCAATTGGACGAAAATCTTTGGAATGCCGGAAGGATTTTGACTTAAAATCCTCCTCTCCAATAAATTTGAAAAGTCGGGAACGAACAATACCAATTCCCGGCGGGATTTGGCATATTGGTAGGGCGCGTCACTCCGTGCGCGCCGCACTCGTTGTGTGGATGGGCGGCGGGCAGGGGACTGCCCGCCCTACCTGAGTTTGTTTCTGCTGTCATTGAAAAATCGAGGACGAGGACGAGAATGATGAAAACAATTATGGACATTAAAAATCTCGGCGATGTTCCGTCCTTCATCACCAAGGACGGTTCGGAAATCCGCGAATTGCTGGCGCATCGCAATTCCATCATCCGCAACCAAAGCCTGGCGGAAGCGCGTCTGCCGGCTGGCGCGAGCACGCAGGAACATTATCACATCAAAACCGAGGAAATTTATTACATTACGCACGGCGCGGGACGGATTCGCATCGAAAGCGAAACGCGCGACGTTAAAACCGGCGACGCCATTGCCATTCCGCCCGGCCGCAAACATAAACTTTGGAATAATGGCAACGAAACGCTGCGATTGCTGTGCTGCTGCGCGCCGGCCTACGAGCATAGCGACACGATCATCACGGAAAGCGTGCCCTAGTTTGACTCATCGTAGCGGCGAGTCGGCAGACCGCCGCATTTTTCCGGAAAATTGAATTGTTCGGCTTTCTGCCGAAAGCCGCTACGCCGGTTTTGCAGAGGTCTCAACCCATCAACCCGCCGCGGGGATGGCAGCGCTCCCAGGCGCATAAAACGCCGAATCGTGAATTGACCTGCGTGCCGCCGCGCGCTTAACTGTCGCCATGAAATCGTTCATGCCGTTGACACTCATAATCGCCGGAATGTTGGCGGCCGGTTGCCTGCATCACCAGCCCGCGCGCACCGCCAGCCCGGCTACGCCCGCCGCCGTTGCTCCGCAGCCCATTGTCACGCCCGATAATTCGCTCACCGCCAGAGTCGTTTCATACAATGCCTCCGGACGTTTTGTCGTGCTGAGTTTTCCCGTCGGCCAGATGCCCAAATTGGAGCAAAGCCTCTTTCTGTATCGCGACGGCATGAAAGTCAGCGAAGTCAAAATCACCGGCCCGCAGCGTGAAAATAACATCGTTGCCGATCTGGTTACCGGCGAAGCACAGGTCGGCGACGAAGTACGCGACCAATAACCCGTTCCTCCGAAGAATTCAGTCTTCCTGCTTGTGTGATTTTTCGGTGAACGATTTCACCGTCTTGGGAAGCGCGTTCTTCTGGTAAGGCGAATGGAGATT
>DLMG01000036.1:0-266 GCA_002479245.1 Verrucomicrobia subdivision 3 bacterium UBA7542
CGTGTGCTCGACGACCCGCACACCCACCTGTGGCGCGAGGATGCGCGCACCGTGCTTAAATTGAACCCACAGCTTTACGATGTGATCGTGGCCGAACCGTCAAATCCGTGGACGGTTGGCATCGGCAGTGTGTTCAGCCGCGAATTTTATCAACTCGCCGCCAGCCGCCTTAAACCCGGCGGCATCATGGCGCAATGGTTTCACGTTTACGAAATGCACGACGGCATCGTGGAACTCGTTCTGCGCACCTTCAACTCCGTTTTCCC
>DLMG01000036.1:425-5151 GCA_002479245.1 Verrucomicrobia subdivision 3 bacterium UBA7542
CGGTTGGATCTCGCGCAAATCGGCATCCGCTCGCCCGAAGCGTTGCTCGCCCGCCAGCTCGCCTCCCAACGCACCGCCTTCGCCATCACCGGCGGCGGCCCGATCCAAAGCGACCTTTTTCCCGTGCTCGAATACGCCGCGCCCCGCGCTTTATACCTGGGCGACAATTCCCGGATGCTGGAAAAATTTGACGAACGCACGCGCCAGCAATTGCTCGCCCCCGCCGACAAACTGGCAATTCTCCAATCGCTCCCGCCGGAACAAGTCCAATCCATCTTCTCGGAATTCACCACCATCAACTCCGAACTGTTCGTTTCCGTGCGCGGTCTGGCGCCGGCGGCAACCGTGCCTTGCGTGTTCAACACAAATTCACCGCGGACAACCATCCCCGCCCTGCCCGCCGACAGCCCGACGAATACCGCCAATCTGACCCGTGCCGCCACCCTGATCGGCGGCACAATCCAACAACGGCGCGAGGGCATCGCGCTGATCGAATCAGCCGTGGAAGCACAGTCATCGTCCACAAACCGATTGGTTGCAGACTGGGTGGCGCTGGCCGCAACCGCCGCACTCAGCCTTGGCGATTTGGAACCGGCCGGACGGTTGGCGGCGCTGGCCCTGAAACGAGACCCAACCGATGCCCAGGCTGCGTACGTGGCGCGCATCGTCGAACGGGAGCGCCAGTCGCGACAGGCCGCTGACAGCCATTCGGCGCGTTGAGCGCGAATGAGCTGACTGCCGGACAAACCCGCTGAACCAACAACCGCCGTTTCAACTCCCGGTGGAGGTTCGACAAAGCCGCCTCGTGTGATAAAATCTCACTGCGAGAGAGAAATGGAGACACGCCAGACAATTCCATCCACCACTCCGGAAATTTCCGCCGAAATGGAACTTTCCATCGGCGGCATGAATTGCAACAACTGCGCGCGGCACGTCACCGAGGCGATTCAAAGTGTGTCCGGCGTCCGTAGCGCAACAGTGATTTTGGATGCCGGACGCGCATCGGTGCGCTGGAATTCCGGCGCGGAGCAAAACGTTTCCGCGGTCATCGAGGCCGTTCAGAAAGCCGGTTACACGGCGAAGGAAATCCAGGCCGGCACTTCCGCCGGCTGCGAAACCAAACCCGCGAACTGGCAAATCAATCTCTGGCTCGGCGTCGCCGTTACCATCGCGTTGATGGTTGGCGAATGGGGTTTTGGCCTCGGCCTGAAGCCGTGGTTTCAATGGCTTTCCTTTGCGCTGGCCGGCGCGGTCCAAATTTTCGCCGGGGGGAAATTTTACCGCGGTGCGTGGAACCAGCTCAAAATCAGCAGCTCGAACATGGACACGCTCGTCGCCCTCGGTTCGACGACCGCATTTGGCTACAGCGCATGGGCATTGCTTGGTGGTGTGGGCGGCCATGTTTATTTCATGGAAGCCGCCGCCATCATCACGCTCATCAGCTTCGGCCACTGGCTGGAGGCCCGCGTGAGCGCGCGCGCGTCGGGCGCATTGGAAAAATTGCTGAATCTCGCGCCGCAAACCGCCAGAAGATTGGAACGCCGGCCTCCGGCCCGGCTGGATGATGACCAAGCCAAAACGCGCCAGGTCGGAGACCGGCGTTCCGACACGAACGCGGGTGACGAACACGAAACCCCCGTCGCCGAATTGCGTATCGGTGACTTGGTCGCGCTGCGCCCCGGGGACCGCGTGCCGGTGGACGGCGTGGTGACCGAAGGCGATTCCGCCGTGGACGAGGCGATGCTCACCGGCGAATCCGTTCCGGTGGACAAAAAAACCGGCGGGGAACTTTACACCGGCACAGTGAATTTGAACGGCCGGCTCGTCATGCGCGTGACCGCCACCGGCGAATCCACCGCACTCGCGCACATTATCGCCGCCGTGCAACGCGCCCAAACCAGCCGCGCCGACATCCAGCGCCTCGGCGACCGCGTGAGCAGCGTCTTCGTGCCGGTCGTCGTTGCCATTGCCATCGCCGCTGCTCTTTGGTGGGGGCTTGCGCCGGAATCGGCCAAACACGTTCACGATTTGCTCGCGCCATTTCTCTGGCCCGCGATGACTCCAACCGGCGCGGCGACGGCGTTCATCATCGCGGCGGCGGTTTTAATTGTCGCATGCCCGTGCGCGATGGGTTTGGCAACCCCGGCGGCCATCATGGCCGGCGCCAACACCGCCGCGCGACGGGGGATTTTGATTCGCGACGGCGTGGCGTTGGAAAAAGCGGGAAAAGTCACCGCAGTGATTTTCGACAAAACCGGCACGCTGACGATTGGAAAACCGGAGGTGGCGGCGAGTTGGAGTTCAATCCCGCGCTCTGCGGGATTGTCCGGTAGCACGCTAAAGCGCGAACTCCAACAACCCGCCGTGCCGGAGGCCGGCGCTCCAATCGCGCGGCTCGCTGCCGCATTGGCCCGTAACTCCACCCATCCCATCAGCCAGGCAATCGCGAAATTGTCCGCTGAGGAAATTGAATTCAAAGATTGGCAGGAAATTCGCGGCTGTGGCGTCGAGGCGAAAATCCAACCCTCAACCCTCAACCTTCAACTCTCAACTGTTCGAATGGGTTCGCTCCGTTGGTTGAAAGAGACGGGCGTGGATTTGGCGTCGGGCGAAAAGTTCATCGCGGAATGGTCAGGACGGGGCGCGACGATTGTCGGTTTGGCCGTTGACCAATCCCTCGCAGGTTTGTTCGCCGTCGAAGACACCGTCAAACCGGGTGCGCGCGACGTGGTTGAAAAACTGCACCGGCAGAATTTGAAAACGTTCCTGCTCACCGGTGATAATGCGCTTACAGCGACGAGCATTGCCGCGCAATTGAACATCACGGCAGAAAATGTGTTTGCCGAAGTGCGACCGGAACAAAAGGCGGACTTTGTGAAAAAACTTCAGGCGCAAGGCGAGCGCGTGGCGTTCGTGGGCGACGGCATTAACGACGCCCCGGCCCTGGAGCAGGCCGACCTCGGCATCGCCGTGAGCCGCGCCAGCGACCTCGCACGCGAGGCAGCGGACATCATTTTGTTGAAATCGGAGATTGAGGCCGTGCCGGAGGCGCTGGGTCTGGCGCGGGCGACGTTGCGGACGATCAAACAGAATTTGTTCTGGGCGTTTTTTTACAACGCGCTCGGCGTGCCGCTGGCCGCGCTGGGTTTCATCAGCCCGATTTTGTGCGCGGCGGCAATGGGCGTGTCGGACTTGATTGTGATTGGCAACGCCCTGCGGCTGCTGCGCTGGCGAAGTTAGAAATCAAAGAGCGGCGGGCGTAGCAACGTGCTTCCGGCATCTTGCCGGAAGATCTGACTCCTTTTAGTGGGTTCGCTCTGCCAGCAAGATGCTGGCAGCACGTTTATTCCTCGCCGTTGCCGGATTCAGCTTTGCGTTCCCAGCGACGCGGCGCGCGTTCCGGCAGCGTCGTGTCCACCTTGGCGTAATAAGTTTCCTCGCCGAACCGCGCGTCGGCTTCCTGCTGCAATTTCTGCGACGGCATGACGCTGAATCGTTCGTTCGTGTCCACGAAGATGACCTCGCCGCCCGGACGCATGAAACAGAGCAACAACGGGCACTTACCGGGGTGTGCCGCGACCAGTTCGCGCACGGATTCCAATTGCTCCGGTTTCAGATGTGCGGTATGCAGCCGCAGATGGACCTGCCGGGTGAACCGCCGGGGCGCGTCCTCCAACGGCATGATTTCCTGCGGAAAAATTTTCGGGCGGTCATCGCCGGTGTTCACTTCACCAACGACGAGGATGGCTCTGTTGGGTGTGAGCAATTCGCGATATTTGTCGTAGTTCTCGTTCATGCAAAGAATCTGCACCGAACCTTCGAGGTCTTCGAGCGTGACCATCGAGTAAGGCTTGCCGCTCTTCTTCGACACGCCGTTTTGCACCGCTGCGATCAATCCGCCGATGCGCGTCAGGCTGCGATGCGGCAGCTCCGCGAGCTTCGTCGTGTTCGTCAGCGCGTATTTCTCCAGAATCGGCGCGAAGGGCGTCAGCGGATGGCCGGTGACGTAAAATCCAAGCAACTCTTTTTCGTGCGCGAGCAGTTCGTGCTGCGGCCATTCGGGCAGGTTGCTGATGGATTCCGGCATCGGCGGCGCTTTTTCCTCCAGCGCGCCGAAGAGCGAACTTTGTCCGCGCTGGCGATCGGCGGCGATGCTGGCGGCGCGGCCCAAAGTGCGTTCGATTTGGGCGCAAAGCGTGGCGCGCGTCTGCCCAAAACCGTCGCACGCGCCGGATTTGATGAGCGCTTCAAGAATTTTCCGATTCACGGTGCGTCCGTCCACGCGCTCGCACAGATCCGAAAGTGAAGTGAACTTTCCGCCTTCATTTCGCGCCTTGAGAATCGTTTCCACCGCGACTTCGCCCACGCCCTTGATGGCCGCGAGACCAAAGCGGATGCCTTGACGTTGTGGCACAGGCCTCTGGCCTGTGTCTTTATCCGCAGAATTCACAGGCTGGAAGCCTGTGCCACGTACCGCCGGCGCGAAATAGACCTGGCTTTCGTTCACATCCGGCTGCAAAACCTCGATGCCAAACTCGCGCGCTTCGTTGATGTACTGGCTCAACTTGGCGGTGTCCGCCATGTCGTTCGTCATCATCGCGCAGAAAAATTCGACCGGATAATTGGCCTTCAGGTACGCGGTCTGATACGCGACGATGGCGTAGGCGGCGGCGTGCGATTTGTTGAAACCGTAGCCGGCGAACTTTTCGAGCAAATCGAAGATCTC
>DLMG01000360.1:0-298 GCA_002479245.1 Verrucomicrobia subdivision 3 bacterium UBA7542
GCATCATCGCCTCCGCCCTGCGCATGGCGGCCAAATTAAAAGGCCGCCCCCTGGAAGTCGAAGAACTCACCATCGAACGCCAGTGCGACAACGTCTTCCTCGAACAAGCCGCCGAAGCCATCAAGAGAAACGACGCCGTGCTATCCGTCGGTTGCGGTGCCGGCGTGCAGGCCATCGCCGAGCGTTTCGCCAGCAAACCCGTTTATGCCGGCCTCAACACCGCCTTCATCGGCATTCTGGAGGAACGGGGAGTCTGGACGGAAAAATGCGCCGCCTGCGGCGAGTGCGTGCTGCATCT